>JBDTYA010000363.1:0-6161 GCA_040005915.1 Ilumatobacteraceae bacterium | reverse complement strand
GGTGGATACCTGCGCATCCTCAAGCTCGGCCCGCGCCAGGGCGACAACGCCCCCATGGCGCGCATCGAACTCGTGTAACCATCTGCTCGCCGGCGCTGCGTCGGCTGAAGCAACGTGCCCGTACGGCTGCCCGAAGTGCTCCTGTGCGCGAGCCCGCCGTGCGCTTGGGTTGTCAGCATGGCCACTGCCTCAGCGACGATCACGAACCTTCGGATAGACGGCCAGACTCTGGCCTTCACCCTTGCGGTCACCGGCGATCAGGGCGGGCATGCCGAACTGACGATGCTCGTCTACGACGCGGCAGGCAATGAACGCGAGCGAAGCGACCTCGGCAGGATGGCGGTCGGCGAGACGTGGGAGGCAGCGCTCGACCTTCCGGCGGGGTCGTTGGATGACGGCGACTACGGCGCCTGGATCTACGCCGCGACCAAGACCGCCGACGACGAGTTCGGGCAGAGCGCCGAGCAGGGTGTCAGCTTCCTGGTTGGGCGCAACCACATCTATCCGTCATCGGAGCATGTCGACCAGCGCACGTCCACGACTCCGCCCACGCTCTCGCCGTTGCGCCTGGAAGGCACGTGGATCGTCTTCGACATGACGAGCAACGAAACGTACGACGTCGAGATCTTGCACGAGTTCGGGATCGGGATCGTGGGTTCCGGCGAGCAGCAGGTCTTTCATGGCACCGAACTCCTTCGCGCGGGTGCGACCCAGCAGGCCCACTACCTGCTGCCCGACGATCTGGCCGACGGTCGATACCTCGCGGTTGTCACCATTCAGAACGAAGGCAGTGACCTCGTCGCTCCGGCGGTCGCCGGCCTGCAGGTGGACGGAAGTGTGATCACCGTCGTCCCGGCCTGACTTCCACTGGTCCCGCTCCCCGAAACTTTGGCACTCCCGAGTCGTTCAGCAACTTGTCACTGACAAAGTTCGGCCGGGGTGAGGGGGGTGAGGGCGGGGTGAGGGGGTGAGGGGGGTGAGGGCGGGGTGAGGGGGGTGAGGGCGGGACGCGTCACTCGCGGCGGGCGCCCACCAGCATGAATTGAGGACGCTCGAGCTCAACGGCCCACTCCGGGTGTTCGGCGACCTGTAGGGCGTCGGGACCCCACTCGCACAGGGTCTGCAGCACGAGGCCGGCGTCGTGCAGGCACGACAGATAGGTACCGATCGTGCGGTGGTACTTCTCGACACCGGGTACCAGCCAGTCGGTGGTTCGCCGGCCCTCCATCAGGTATTGGTCCACCGGCCACGAGACGGCGCCCGACGAGTCGGTGACGAACGTCGGGTTGGACGGCGCGGTGTAGATGGGGTGTTCGACGGAGAACACGAACATTCCACCACCGACCAGTGACTGGTGGACCGCCGTCATCAAGCGGTGGAGGTCGGCGACGTAGTGCAACGTCAAGGAGCTGTAGGCGACGTCGAACGACTCCGCCGGAAGCTCGAGTCGGTCGAGGTCGTGACGCAGGTAGGTGATCACCGCGGTGTCGGTTTCGTCCGCCGCTCGCCGAAGCATGTTCTCCGACAAGTCGATGCCCACCACCGATTCGGCTCCAGCGTCGGCCGCCCACCTACTGAACCATCCGAATCCGCAACCGAGGTCGACGACACGCTTCCCTCGCATCGGCGGGAGCATCGCCCGCAGGGTCGGCCACTCCGGTGCACCGTCGAGGCCCTTCACCGATCGGAGGAGGCCCGAGTAGCCGAGGAAGAACGCACCGTCGTCGTAGATGTTCTGGGCCACGACGCCGAACGTACCCGACGTCTAGTCTGCCGCCGTGCGCTTCCGCTTGATCCCCCGCGACAACGGGTTCTACCCGCTGTTCGAGCAGCAGGCAGCGACCGCAGTCGATACTGCGATTCAACTCGAGAAGTTGATGGCGTCCTTGCCGATCGTCTCCGACAGGGTCGACACCATCGTCGCCGCCGAACGAGCCGGTGACGAGGTGATGCGATTGGTGCGCAGTCGACTGGAGACGTCGATCGTCACCCCGTTCGATCGGGAGGACATCCAATCGTTGGCCAACTCGCTCGACGACGTGCTCGACGAGATGCGGGCCGCGGCCGACCTCGCTCACCTCCACCAACTGTCTTCCCCGCTCGCCGGCGTGGGCGATCTCGTTGCACTGCTGCGCAAGATCGTCGAGGCCAACAAGACGTTGGTCGGCAAGCTGTCGACACTGAACGACGTGCACGGGGACATCGACGAGATCGACTCCATCGAGAGTCAGGCCGACGCAACGTATCGACGGATCATGGCCGAGCTGTTCAGCGGGTCACACGCCGCACTCGACATCCTCAAGTGGAAGGACATCGTCGAAGCAGTCGAACGCGCCATCAATGCCGTCGAGGATGCCAGTGACGTGATTCAGGCGATCGCCGTGAAGCACGCCTGACGGATGACTACTGCCCTGGTGGTCGCCGTGGTGGCCATCGCTCTGATCTTCGACTTCGTCAACGGCTTTCACGATGCAGCCAACTCGATCGCGACGGTGGTGGCAACGCGTGTCCTGAAGCCTTGGCAAGCAGTGATCTGGGCGGCGTTCTGGAACTTCATCGCGTTCGCTGTCCTGCCGCTGAAGGTGGCCAATGAGATCGCCAAGATCATCGACAGCAACGTCGTCTCGATCGGTCTCGTGTTCGCCGGCCTGATGGGCGCGATCTTCTGGAACGTCTTCACAGCGGTACTCGGTCTGCCGTCGTCGTCGTCGCATGCCCTGATCGGCGGGATGGTCGGCGCCGGAATCGCCAAGTCGGGCGGCCACGTGGTGAACCTCGACCGCGTCCAGAAGACCGCAGTGTTCATCGTCTACTCCCCATTGCTCGGTTTGTTGCTGGCGTTCGTGCTGGTCGTGTTGGTGATGTGGCTCGTTCATCGCAGCCACAACAAGCGGGGGGTCAACCGAACCTTTCGCAGCCTGCAACTGGTATCGGCTGCGGCATTCAGTCTCGGCCATGGTGCCAACGATGCCCAGAAGACGATGGGCATCATCGCCGCACTGCTCGTGGGCGCCCACAAGCTCAACGCCGATGTGCTCAGCAAGGACGGCTCGTTTCCGCTGTGGATCGTGCTGTCGTGTCACAGCGCGATCGCACTTGGCACCATGTTCGGCGGCTGGCGTATCGTGCGAACGATGGGTAACAAGCTCACCCGTCTGCAGCCGATGGGCGGCGTGTGCGCCGAAAGCGCGGCCGCGGCGACGTTGTTCTTCGCCTCGTACAAGGGCATCCCGGTCAGCACGACGCACACCATCACCGGGGCGATCGTCGGCGTCGGTTCTGCCGACAGGATGTCGGCTGTCAACTGGAACGTCGCCAGCCGTGTCGTCTGGGCCTGGGTGTGCACGATTCCAGGTGCTGCGATCGTGGCGATGGCGTCGTACTGGCTCGTCTCGGTGGTCAGCTGATGGATCGTCGTGCCGTCTTCTTCCTGTGCAGCGCGTTGGTGTGCGCTCTGCTGGCATTCGTCACGCCCTCCGATCTTCAGTGGGTCGGCAACGCGATGGCCATCGCCTACGCTGCGCTCGCCGCGGCGTCGTATCTGGATCATTCATCACGTCGGCGCAGCAACCGTTGAACGTCAAGCTTCGACGGGCCAGGCTCACCGTTGCCTATGACGGCACGATGTTCCACGGCTTCGCCGTCAACGACGGCGTGCGAACGGTGGTGGGCGAGCTCCGAGAGGCGATCGAGAAGGTCGTGCGTCAGCCGGTCGACCTCGTCGGCGCCGGACGCACCGACGCCGGTGTGCACGGATGGGGGCAGGTGGTCAGTTGCGATCTTCCCGACGACACCGATCTCGAGATGTTGGTGCGCCGAGTCAATCGGATGTGCGGGCCGGCGATCGTCGCCCGCGCCGCGGCGTGGGCCTCGAACCCCGACTTCAGCGCCCGATTCACAGCGAAGTGGCGGCACTACCGATACGACATCTGGAACGCTCCGCAGCCAAACGCGTTCCTGGCGCCGATGTCGTGGCACGTCTTCCAGCCGTTGTCGATGCCGGCCTTGCGGCTGACGTGCGATCCGCTGATCGGCGAGCACGACTTCTCCTCGTTCTGCCGCCGGCCGCGGGCGGTCCCCGGCCAGTCGGAACCGTCGATGAGGCGCAACGTGATGCTGGCGAAATGGTCGGAGGTGTCGACCGACTACGGCCCCGGCCTGCTGCGTTTCGAGATCCGGGCCAACGCGTTCTGCCACCAGATGGTACGCGCCATCGTCGGCACCATGGTCGACACCGCCGCAGGCCGCCTGCCTGCCGGCGAGATCCGCGGGCTCTTGATGGCCAAGGATCGGCAAGAGGCCGGGCAGGTCGCCCCGGCTCACGGGCTGTGCCTGTGGGAGGTCGGCTATGAATGATGCTCGGGAACAATCGCCCGGGTACTGCCGTTGACACCGTGACATCGACCTTGGGAGGACTGATCCCGTCGCGACGAATCCTCATCATCTCCACTCCCGTCGGCCCGCTCGGCAGCGGCACGGGCGGCGGGGTCGAACTGACACTGCACAGCCTGGTTCTCGGCCTCTCGGGCCGCGGCCATCAGGTCGAGGTGTTGGCGCCCGAAGGGTCGTTGCATGTCGGCGGGGTTACGCACCAGATCGCAGGCGCGTTGCAGCCGAGCACTCACGTTGCAGACCGCGACACGATGGTGACGCTGCCCTCCGACGGTGTGCTGTCAGCGATGTGCGAGTGGGCTCGCGTGCACCAGGACGACTTCGACGTCATCCTCAACCTTGCCTACGACTGGCTGCCGTTCTACTTGACACCGTTCTTCACGGCCGCTCCCCTCGCCCACCTGGTCAGCATGGCGACCCTCACCGACGCGATGGACGATGCCATCATCCGCGCAGCAGCGCTCCGTCCGCGCAACGTCGCGATGCACAGCCAGGCGCAGGCCGACACGTTCCCGGCGCTCGCCCGAGACGTGCCGATCATCGGGAACGGGATAGCAGTCGAGCGTTACGACATGCACATGACGGCTGACGAGCCCCCGTATCTCGGTTTCGTCGGCAGGATCTCGCCGGAAAAAGGTCTCGACGACGTGTTCGCCGCGGCCGCGGCGAGTGGCCTGCCGTTGAAGGTGTGGGGACTCATGCAGGACCGTGGCGTCTGGGACTCGGCGGTCGCCGCGCATCCCGGTGCGCGCGTGACGTACGAGGGTTTTCTCCCGACCGACGAACTGCAGGCCGCTATCGGCGGATGCGCGGCGGTGGTGATGGCGCCGAAGTGGGTCGAGGCGTTCGGGAACGTGGCGCTCGAGGCGATGGCAACGGGCGTTCCGGTGATCGCGTACCGCCGTGGCGGCCCCGCCGAGATCATCGCCGACGGCAAGACGGGGTTTCTCGTGGAGCCCGACGATGTCGATGGCCTGATCGCCGCCATCGCCCGGATCGGGGAGCTCGACCGGGTCGAGTGCCGTCAGCGGGTCGAGGAGCAGTATTCGATCCCGGCGCTCTCGGCACGGGTCGAACAGTGGCTCGACGCCGTGATCGAGTGTCACCGCACCTCGTGGCACACGAACCGGGCTTGAATCTGCCCGAATTGGGCAGCAACGTTTGCCGCTTTCGGCCAGAAGCCCGTATCATTTCACGGTTCCCTGGCGACGCCCTCGCCCGAACGTCACTCGAACGTCGAAGGTCTGAAATGCCCACTTACAGCCCGAAAGCAAGCGAAATCACACGCGCCTGGCACGTCATCGACGCCGACGGCCTGGTGTTGGGTCGAATGTGCACCGAAGCCGCTCGCGTTCTGCGCGGCAAGCACAAGCCGATCTTCGCACCGCACATCGACACGGGCGATCACGTCGTGGTCATCAACGCCAGCAAGATCGTCCTCACCAAGGACAAGGCTGCCAACAAGGGCGTCTACCGGTACAGCGGTTACCCCGGTGGCATGAAGACGGAGACGTACGAGAAGTTGCTCGGCCGCAAGCCGGAGGAAGCGATCCGTCGCAGCATCCAGGGCATGCTGCCGAAGGGCCCGCTCGGCCGTCAGATGATCAAGAAGCTCAAGGTCTACGCAGGCCCGGAGCACCCGCACGCAGCACAGCTGCCCGTCGTACTCGATCTCGCTGCGGCCAAGGCCCGTTGAGCGCGAAAGGAACCCGTCCCATGGCAACCAAACCGCTCACTCAGACCACCGGTCGTCGTAAAGAGGCCGTCGC
>JBDTYA010000362.1:0-13879 GCA_040005915.1 Ilumatobacteraceae bacterium | reverse complement strand
GACGTCGGCTCGATCCTGTACTGGCCCTCCCGCGAAGGCCGCCCTGTGTATCGGCGGGCGAGTGTCCAAGCAGTCTGATCCGCACGAATGGCTGCGGTTCGCCAACGACGACCTCGCCGCGGCGCAACTGCTCTTGACCGATGTCGAGCTGCCGGCTCGCATGGCTTGCTTCCACGCCCAGCAGGCTGCCGAGAAAGCCCTCAAGGCGTCGCTGGTGCACGCTGCCATCCAGTTCCGCAAGACGCATGACCTCGTCGTGCTCGTGGCCCTGCAACCCGAACCGGTTCGGTCGGCCGTCGGCAACCTCGATCTCCAGCAGCTCCAGCAATGGGCCGTGGATGCGCGCTACCCGGCCGACCTTCCGGACATCACGGCCGGCGAGGCAGGCGCGGTTGTCGCCATCGCCGACCAGATCGTCGCGGCCATTGGCGTTGCCCTGCAAGCGAACGGCCCGGCCTGAAGCTGCGGTCGTGTGCATCGTCACCATCTCGCCGGCACGTCCCCGGCCTCGATGAAGTCCGCCACGCCACCTTCCGGGATGCGGACGAACCTGCCAAGCTTCACGTAGCGGATACGCCGCTCCAGGACGCAGCGCTCGATGAAGCGCACAGACACCGAGAGTGGGGAGGAACGATGGCGACAAACGTGAAGACCATCCATCGACTGAAGGTGACATTGCGGCAGGTGAAGCCGCCGGTCTGGCGGCGCATCGAGGTGCCCTCGAACATCAAGCTGTCCGAACTGTCGGGCGTCCTGCACGGTTCGAGGCTGGAGGTGTGCTCTACGAATTGCCCGACGGCGAGAGCTTCGGCTTTCCGCCACCGCGCGACGAACGCAAGACTCGCCTGGGTGAGGTGCTTCCGGCGGTGAAGTCGAAGATGCGGTGGGACTACGACTTCGGTGACGGCTGGGAGCACGACGTCGTCGTCGAGGCGATCGAGCCGATGGACCGCGATGCCACCTATCCCGTGTGCATCGCCGGCAAGCGCGCCTGCCCGCCCGACGACTGCGGCGGACCGTGGGGTTACGGCAACCTCCTGGCCGCGATCAGTGACCCGACGCACGAGGAGCACGAGGAGCTGATCGAGTGGTTGCCTCCCGGCTTTGCCGCCGACACCTTCGATGTCGACGAAGCCAACGAGATGATGCGTTCGGCGAGGCCGCTCCGAAATTGGTGAGCACCACCTTGTGCTGAATGCCGCGCCGATGCCGCGATGATCTCCGGCGCAAACGACGCCGCGATGCGCGACGTGCATTGACCTGCGCAAACAGTGGAGCGGGTGACGGGAATCGAACCCGCATAGCCAGCTTGGAAGGCTGGAACTCTAGCCATTGAGCTACACCCGCGATGTTGGAGACGAGATCATATCCCCGTCGTGGTGAGAGTGCCTGGTGCGGTCGGTGTCGGCGCGGGGTGATGCACAATGGGTGCATGTACGCACAGAACATCCTCACCGCCGGCCTGGTTCCGATGCAGCCGCAGCACGAACCTGCTCAGTCGCTGTGGGAGTGGGGGTACGACGGTGTGGAGGTCGGCATCTGGGAGTGCGAGCCGGGCACGATCAGTGGGCCGACAGGTGACTACGACGAGGCGATGTGCATGGTTGCCGGCCGGGTCACGGTGGCACACGAGGGTGGCGAGTTCGACGTCGCCCCCGGGACGACGTGGGTCACGCCACGCCACTGGGATTCGACGTGGACCATCCATCAGACGGTACGCAAGATGTACGTCATCGACAATCGTCCCGGCCAAGCATCGACCGTCGCTCACCTCGCGAACGCGCACAGCATGGTGCTCGGCGCGCCGGTGCCGCGCGCCAATCCCATCAAGGGCGAGCCACTCGAGTCGACCGGTGTGCTGTGGGAGTACAACGGCCTCAACGTCGGTGTGTGGGAGGCGACGCCAGGTACCTTCCCGGCCAGCCGCGACGGCTACGACGAGGTGTTCATATGCCTGTCGGGGGCAGCGACGATGACCGGCAACGACGGCGTGCGCTACGACCTGTCGCCCGGATCGGTGTTGTTCACCCCGTCCGGTTTCACCGGTCGCTGGGACGTCACCGAGACGTTCCGCAAGGTCTATTGCATCATCAAGCGATAGTCGGTGGCGGCGCAACAGCCAGGGGTGCGGCCCGACGCAACGCAGTCGTTGACTAGGCTTGCGCCAGTGGAATTGGTGAAGACCCTCCCGGCGCGTTGGTACAGCGACCCCGCGGTGTTCGAGAAGGAACGGTGGCCGATCTTCGGCTCGTCGTGGGTGCACATCGCCTACGACCATCAGCTTCGGCGCACCGGCGACTACGTCGCCGAGAACCTGGCCGGCTGGCCGATCTTCGTCCGACGGAACGAGGATGGCAAGCTCGTCGGGTTCTACAACCTGTGCCCGCATCGTGCCGGCCCGATCGTGTGGGACGGTGAAGGGCATCAGGCCAATCTCGTCTGTCGCTATCACGGATGGGCGTTCCGCGACGACGGCACGCTGCTGAATGCTCGCGACTTCGGTGGCGAGGTTCCTGACGGCTTGGACCTCACCAGGATCCAGGTCGATTCGTGGCGCGGCATGGTCTTCGTATGTCTCGACCTCAACACACCTCCGCTGCACGAGTGGCTGGGCGCGTTCCCGGATGAAGTCGTTCATGTCGAGCTGGAATCGTTCCGGTTCCACAGTCGCTCGGTACGCAACGTGGCCTGCAACTGGAAGACGTACGGCGACAACTTCATGGAGGGCTACCACCTCCCCACCGTGCACCCGGCGATGAGCCGCGACGCCGATGCACTGAACTACAAGGTCTTGATCAAGGGCGATCGTCGCTGGAACATCCACGAGATGCCGCCGCGCGATCAATCGACCTTCGGTGTCTTCGGTTGGTTCTGGCCGACATTCGCGTTCGATGTCTTCCCCGGCGGCTTCGCGGTCGAGCGTTGGTTGCCGCGCGGCCACACTCACAGCGACCTGATCTTCGAGTACTTCTTTGCCGACGACACCGACCACGATGTCGAGGCGATCATCAAGTTCAGCGAGCAGGTCGCCGACGAGGATGCCCGAGTGTGCGAGCACGTGCAGCGCAACCTCAACGCCGGCAACTACGACGTCGGCGTGTTGAGCCCGAAGTGGGAGGATGGCATCCGCGTCTTCCACGAGCTCGTTCGCGAAGCCGTCGGACCGCTCGACTAGGGCGACCCGACGGCTGACCCTCAACCGGCTCGCGCAGTGGAGCAACTCGAACCCGCAACCTCAGCCTGGGTCTTCGGGGCCGCGTGTGAGCTCGATGTAGGTGTTTCCCGTGTCGAGGGGTACGGGCAGACCCGTTGTCGAATCGACGAACTCGTACTGGTCGTAGGGCGTCGCCCTCGACCAGGTTGCGGTGATGGCGACGCCGTCGCGGTGCACTACCGCGGCTCCCGTGCCGACGCTGATCGCCGTCGGGGACCGGGCATCGGCGGGTGACGGGGCGTAGACGGTCGACACCTCCACCACGTTGCGCGCCGAGAGCTGCGTGCCGCTGACGTCGAGATGCGGCTGCCCGTCCTGAGATCGCAGGTACAGCCTGGAAGCGCTGTCCCATGCCCAGTCGACCACGACCCCGTCCATCGGTACGGTGAAGCTGGTGTCGGCAGTGGTCGTGCCGCCGACCGACGGCGTCCACGAGGGATCGATGTGCCACAAGGGCTGTGCCGCGCCGGCGTTGGTCGCGATGTCGACCGCGCAGCGCGGATCGAGCAACAGGTTGTGCGGGCCGGCCCGGTCCGCGGTGCGGAAGTAGCAGGTGCCGTGCAGCGCGGTGAAGTCGACGAGCACGCCGGAGTTCGTCGCCGAATTGATCCAATCGGTCACGCCTGGGTTGGCTCCGCTGTAAGCGAACACCGGACGGTTCATCGCCGAGAGGAGATCGAGGTCACCGATCCGAGCCGACCGGACCGGTCCGACGACGTCGGGCAGAACGGTCTGGAAGAGCGCGATGAACCGGCTGATGCCCTCGACGTTCTCCTCGATGACTGCGTCCGCTTGGTCGAGCCCCCACTGCGGCCGGGCAGCTCCGTAGTTGTCGATCTTCACCGCAAGCAACGGTCGTCCCGTGACCGTCGCATCGGCCGGCAAACCCGTCAGCGCGGCGACGCCATCGAGCGGTGGGAGCGCGACGTACGGAGGCCAGATCGGCACATTGGTCGGGGTGATGGAACCGGGCGGGAGTATCTGGCTGCGCGTGTCGACGCGATGGTTGGGGAACGAGCTGATGCCAACGTCGGAGACCGCGTTGACGTCCACGATGATGGCCGCTGCTCGTTGCGTGTAGAAGCAGATGTCCCCGTTGCCGTCGGCCTTGACGATCAGCCTGTTCGAAGACACGAGCGACACCCTGCCGTCGAAGTTGACGTCGGATCTGCTGACGATGCCGTTGCTGTCGGTGGGCAGACCGTCGGCGCAACCGAAAGCAGTGACGAACCCCGCCCCAATCACCTGATCGACGGTGAGCTGGCCCAACACGGTCTTGCCGCCAATCGCCTCGGGGACCGAAACCCGAAGCGTCTCCCCGCCGGCGACGATGGGATCCGCTAGGTCGCGTGTGTCGCTCCGGTGATTGGGAAATGACTCGACACCGGTGTCGGAGACGCCGTTGATGTCGACGATCAACGCTGCCGGCCGCGAGGCGTAGAAGCAGAGGTCGCCATCGTTGTCGGCCTTGACGATCAGCCGATTCGATGAGACCGCCGACGTGGCGCCGTCGAAGTTGAGGTCCGACCTGTTGACCGCGCCACCGCCGTCGGTCGGCAGTGCGTCGTCACATCCATATGCGGTGACGAATCCGGCGCCGGTCACCCGGTCGACGGTGAGTTGACCGACGACGGTCCTCCCGCCGGCGGCCTCGGGCACCGACACCCGTAGCACTGCGCCGCCGGTCACCCAAGGATCGGCCGAGGTGCGGGTGTCGGTGCGCCGATTGGGGAACGAGTTGACGCCGGTATCGAATGTCACGGCGTTGACGTCGATGATCATCGCCGCCGGCCGCTGTGTGAAGAAGCACACATCGCCGTTGTCGTCGGCCTTGACGATCAGCCGGTTCGAGGCGACCGGCGACACGCTGCCGTCGAAGTTGAGATCGGATCTGCTGACGACACCGTCGGCGCCGGCGGGCAATCCGTCGTCACATCCGTACGCGGTGACGAACCCGGCACCGACAACACGGTCGACCGTCAGTTGGCCGACGACGGTCTTGCCGCCGATCGCCTCGGGCACCGACACCCTCAAAACTGCCCCGGCCGGGACCCGCCCGTTGTCCAGGGCAGATGTGGGTGTGCCGCTCGTCAGCAACACGGTCGGTCCGAACAGTGCCGCGAGGATCAGCGTGGCCACCCGGCGCGCTCCGACTGTCGGACGAGAGGAGGAGCGGCGCGACCACCCCGGTGACCGGTCGGCGACGTGCACGCCCCGACAGTAATCGCCGAGCCGCCGCTAGTTTCGGCGAAGGGCTTCGACGGGCGACATCCTTGTCGCCGAACGGCTCGGCGCGATGGACGCCACGAGGGCCAGCGCGATCGCCAGCACAGCGGTGATGCCCAACAAGGCAAGCGGGGAATCGGCTCGCGGCACAACGCCGAGTTGATTTGCGAAGGCTCGCCAGGCGAGGTGACCGGCGATGACGCCGAGAGGGATCCCGATGACGACCCCCGTGGCCATCATCGCCCCCGCCTGCCAACGAATGGTCGCCCGAAGGTCGCGGTCGTTGTAACCGAGCGCGCGCAGGATGGCCAGCTCGCGTCGTCGATCGCGGACCGAGATGAGAATCGAGGTGGTCAGCCCGGCGAGCAAGGCAGCCCCCAGAACCCCACCCAGAACGAGTGGCACCGAGCGCAGTTCGCTGACGTTGACGATCTCCGGCGATCGCACCGGCGCCGAGTAGATGAACGGCGGCGCCCCAGTCGCATCCCATTGTCGAAAGGTCGGACCCAGACGGCTGGTGAACACGCTCGGATCGACGCCAGGCCGGAGGTGAATCGCGACGAAGGTGGCGGCGTCGGCGGTCGCCTGCTGATCGGTCAGCACGAACGCGCCATTGCCAAGCCCTGTGCGATCGGCAATGAAGGCGCTGACCGCCGGGAGCACTGCGGTGCCGACGACCTCGACGTCGTTGTTGCCGCTCAAGTAGTTCGACTGAACTGTGACGTGATCGCCGACACCGAGGGCGAGTTGCCGCGCGGTCTCCTCACCCAGCACCGCCTCACCAGCCTTGCGTGGGGCCCGTCCGTCGACGATCGTGAGGTCGGGGTTGATGGTCGAGGAGAAGCCGTAGACGACGGGCACGCTTCGATCACCGAACTTCGACGACGAGTCGAAGGCGTACAACGCGTAGCGCTCGACTTCGGGGTCGTGATCGAGAGTTGCGGCCACCGCATCGGGTTTGGCGTCGCCGTAGCCCGCGCCCGTGATGACGCCCACATCCCACGGCCATCCGTACTCCTTCGGGTGCCCGATCAGACTGGTCAAGTTGTAGGCGAACACGAGTGCTCCTACTCCGCACGCCACTGCCACAACGCAACCGCCGATTGCGGCACCGGTCCCCGATCGGCGCACATCGAGAGCAGCGGCCACTCCGTTGGTCAGTGACGGCCGGTCGCTGCGTGACAGGGCTGCGAACCAGCGCCTCGTCGGCCGCGAGCCCGCCGTGGACCGCGAAGCGCGACGAACGCCGACGAACGACATGGCGACCGCGATGGCCAGCAGCGCGACCGCAAAAGCGCCGAGCGCCGAACACGTCAGTCGCCCCGGCAGGCTCATTCCTGGTGAGCCGACCAGAGACCGTACGCTTCCGACCGGCCCGACCGGCGACACCAGCGCGGCTGTGCCCAAGGCGCCGGCCAGCCCGATCGCCAGCGAGATCAAAATGGGGCCGAGCACACCACGTGCGCGTTGCGAAACCGAGGCGCCGAGCGACGCCAACGTTCGCGAGTCCGCTTCCGTGCGGCGCACCACTCGGGCCAGCACGATCGCGAAGATCGTCAGCATGGTGAGGAGCGCGACGAGCGCGAACGTCAGCAGTGCAGTAACGGTCGGACGAATTGCTCGGCTGACAGCCGTGTCCACATCTGCCCTGTCCTGCGAGATGTAGAAATAGCCCCCTCCGAGCGACGTCACCAACGGTGGCAGATCTGATTTCAACGCATCGGCTGCGGTGGCGAACTGGGTGCGGATCGAATCCACGACGCCGGGAGAATCGTCGAGACTCAATGAGTAGTACCAATAACTGGTCGAACACGATTGCGGCATCGCCGTGGCGAGGGCTTCCTCGTCTGTCATGTCGGGCCGGTAGTCGGCGAGGCAGTTGTACTTGCGCGCCACGTCGGCGCTGACGACCACGTGCTGACGTGGGTACAGCTCGTCGGGAAGCACCTCGTCGGGCAGTTGACCGAAACCGGAGATGCTCAACGACTCGACCCCGATCGGCGAGATCACCTTCGAGGGGTCCTGGCTGGGGTCCTCGATGAAGCTCCACCAAAATGCCACATCGACCGAATCGCCGAGCGCGAGCTTGTGACCGACTTCGGCCTCGAGCACCGGTCGCTCGTCATCGCTGATGAAGATCTCGCGATCGCCGGTCGGTGGTCGGCCACTCGACACCTGCGGCCGGTCGACCTCGACGAACCGACCGTCCGGCGAGCCGATCACTTGAAGATACGCGTCGACCGACGACTGCTCGAGCTCCGACAGCGGCGCCGGCTTCGTGGCGCCGAGGGAGGCGAGCATCAGTGCACTTGTGTGCACGGCGCGCACGCCGCGGAATCGGCGAATCGCCTTGTCCATCGCCACGGAGGCAAGGCTAGGGTTCACCACCAGAGTGGCGACGTGGGCGCGATGCGTGTAATCGGGGTAGGCGCGATCGGTGCGATGCGCGGTGATGGCTGCACCGAGCGACGCACCGCCACCGATGGCGATGATCATTGCCAGCGCCGCGTACGACAGGGGCCTGCGGCGCAGCTCACCGCGTGCAATCGTCGTCGCCGCACCGGACAGCATCGATTGAGTCAACCCCAACGTTCAGGTGTCTGCAAGGTGGTCACCACGCGATGCTCGTGGTGCTACCTCACCCGACGGGCCGAGTCCCGATGTTGGTGTGCGGATATTGAACGCCTCTCATTACGTCAATCATTGTTGAGTGATTAGTCTCCGTTCATGGTTGGCGATGTATTGGTGGAGTCGCGGGCAGCGCGTCACGCCGCGCTGGGTGATCCGGCGCGGTTGGCGATCGTCGATGAGCTGGCGGTGTCGGATCGAGCCCCCGTTGAGCTGGGTCGGCTGGTTGGACTCGACTCGAACCTGATGGCGCACCATCTCGATGTGCTCGAGGCTGTAGGGATGATCAGTCGCTCCCGCTCCAGCGGCGACCGTCGTCGCCGGTACGTCCATCTGTTGAGTGAGTCGTTCGACGGTCTCGTGCCACGGCGCCGGCTCGAGGCGCAACCAGCTCTGTTCGTGTGCACGCGCAATTCGGCGCGCAGTCAACTGGCTGCGGCATTGTGGAAACAGATGACTCATGCGCCTGCCGCGTCCGCCGGGACGCACCCGGCAAAGCGGGTACATCCCGGGGCGATTGCGGCAGGCAAGCGTGTCGGACTCGATCTGGCCGGCGCGACAACGAGGACCTTGGCCGAGCTCCACGAGGTCCCCGGTCTCGTGGTCACGGTGTGCGACCAGGCTCATGAAGCGCTCGATGCCGATGATTCATGGTTGCACTGGTCAATCCCCGACCCTGTCGCCATTGCGTCGCGGTCGTCCTTCGATGCCACCGTGACAGAGCTCCGCGACCGCATCGGCGAACTCATTCGCGAAGAGCGACCGGCATCGTGAGCGATCCGTTGCATCCGAGCCTCGAAGAACTCTCTGCTCAGGCCGAGACCGGCACGGGGCAGCTCCATCTCGACCTGACACGTCGCCTCGTTGCAGAGGCGCTCGGCACCGCCTTCTTGATCATCGCCGTCATCGGCTCGGGCATCATGGCAAGTCGCCTGTCACCCAGCGATGTTGGGCTTCAGCTGTTCGAAAACGCCGCCGCGACTGCTGGCGCGTTGATCGGGTTGATCCTGATGTTCGGCGCGGTATCGGGTGCCCACTTCAATCCGGTGGTCACGTTGGTCGACCGGCTGCTCGGTACGACGAGCACGCGCGACTCTGTTCTGTACGCCGTCGCTCAGACGATCGGTGGCTGCATCGGCACCGTAATCGCCAACCTGATGTTCGGCCTTCCAGCAGTCCGCTTGTCGACCCACAGCCGTTCGTCGGGCGCGCTGTGGCTTTCGGAGGTGGTGGCGACCATTGGATTGCTGCTCGTCATCCACGGCTGTGTCCGCACCGGCCGGGCATCGGCCGTGCCATTCGCCGTCGGCGTGTGGATCGGCGCCGCCTACTGGTTCACCTCGTCGACCAGCTTCGCCAACCCGGCCGTCACCATCGCCCGCACTCTCTCGGACACTTTCGCCGGGATCAAGCCATCGTCGGCGCCGATGTTCATCGTCATGCAGGTCTTCGGCGCCGTCCTCGCCTATGGACTGGTCCGCTTCCTGTACCCCCGCTCCGCACCGGAGTGCGGCGATGACTGACGGCAGGGCACCGATTGCCGATCGCCCGAAGGTCTTGTTCGCTTGCGTGCACCACGCCGGACGCTTGCAGATGGCCGCCGGCGAAGGCATCGCAGTCGTGCGTTCGATCCGTGAGCAGATTCGCGCCAGAGTGGAGATTCTGGTGACGTCGCTCGGCCTGACCGAGTGATCAGCAGCATTCCGACTCGGTCGCCGGCACAGTCTCGAGCGCCGGGAGGCGACCTTCCGCCCAGCCGGACACCTGGCTCGAAGCGCCGCAGGACATCTGGGGCGCTTCGCCCTTGACGAAGTACACCTCCCAGTCGTTGTCTGGCCCCTTGATCCAGGTCTTGTCCTGAACGGCGAAGCAGCACGACACGTCCTCCTGGATCTCCTGCTCCATCCCGAGGTCGTTGGCCCGGGTGATCATTGCGCCCACCGATTCGACGTCTT
This sequence comes from Ilumatobacteraceae bacterium, assembly GCA_040005915.1. Taxonomy (GTDB): domain Bacteria; phylum Actinomycetota; class Acidimicrobiia; order Acidimicrobiales; family Ilumatobacteraceae; genus JAENVT01. The sequence continues at coordinate 3,856 of JBDTYA010000362.1, read as the reverse complement.
CGACTTCCACGCCGATGTGGTTCAACGACCCAGGCTCACCCATCCCGGTGAACAGGATCAGCTTGAGGGGCGGGTCGGCAATCGCGAAGTTCGCGTAGCCGTCGCGGATCTTGGCCGGCTCAGTGCCGAACAGCTTGGTGTAGAAGGCGATCGAAGCGTCGAGATCGGCGACGTTGAGGGCGAGTTGAACACGAGACATGATTGGTTCCTCCTGGAAGCAGACATCACCACTACATTGATGATTGTCGATGCAAGTGACGGTATCGAATACATTGACAAATGTCAATACGTCGCTGAGAGATTTCTGTACAGTTCGGGTCATGGCTTCCCGCAAGACCGCTGTACTCGATCCGATCGCCTGCTGCGCACCGGTACGCTCCGACGTTCTCGACGAAGAGCAGGCCGCCGTGCTGGCCGCGTCGTTCGCGGCGTTGGCCGACCCGATCCGGCTCCGGCTGCTGAGCGTCATCGCCGGGTCGGGCGCCGAGGAGGTCTGCGCGTGTGATTTGCTCGAGCCGTCGGGCCGCTCGCAGCCGACGGTCAGCCATCACATGAAGATCCTTGTCGACGCTGGTTTGATCGAGCGCGAGAAGCGGGGGCTGTGGGTCTGGTATCGGCTCGTGCCGTCACGCCTCGACGCGCTGCGCTCCATTCTCGGTTGACGTTCGTGCAGGAAGACCGATCCGAACCGCGCCGGAACGCGGTTCGGTGTGGGCCGGTTGCCCGAGTGTCGCGGTGAGTGATCAGGGCTGTGGAGGTCGATGCGCCGGCGGCAACCTGAGGCTCTCACCGGATTGGGCGCGGATCCGGTACTGGCGGTGCCGAAATCGATCCCGACCAGGCCCAACGGGCGCGGTACCGGTACCGCGAGTGCCGAGACCGCGCCCGAGCGTCTGGGGGATGGTGCGGGGGGATCGCGCGGAGCAAGTACGTCGGGATGGGGAGACTCGAACTCCCGACCCCCTGCTCCCAAAGCAGGTGCGCTACCAACTGCGCCACATCCCGGACGCAGGAATGCTACCGGGCGAGGTCGCGGACGGCAGCGAGCAGGCGGTCGACGTCGGGCTTCTCGACGTAGCGCGACACGCCGGCCCGGATCACTCCGCCGCTGCCTGCCAAGCCCAACTGGTCGACGACCTCGACCGCGTAGTTGTGGCCGTCCCACACGGCCACCTTCGCCGCGCCCAACGTCTTCGACGCCTCGGCCGGGTGCACCCCATCGATGGTGAACGCCGCGGTCGGCACCCGGTTCTCGAGATTCTGCGATCCCCACACCTTCACACCATCGATGGACTGCAGTCCTTCGAGGAGGTACGAGAACACCTCCGCCTCTGCGGCAGCGAGGTGCTCCATCCCCTCCTCGATGAGGAACCGGGCCGCGGCCTCGATGCCGGCGATCGCCTCGAAGTTGGGCATGCCCGTCTCGAGGCGCGAGGGACCCTGGTCGGCCGCTGGTCGCACCTTGAACACCGGCAGGCTGTCGAGCAGGTCAGGCCTCATCCACAGCACGCCGCTGTGCGGGCCGTACCACTTGTAGGGCGAGGTCACGAGTGCATCGCAACCGAGCGCGGCGATGTCGATCCGGCGATGTGGCGCGAGATGCACGGCGTCGACGTAGACGTTGGCGCCGACTGCGTGGGCGGCTTCGATGATCGGCGCGAGATCGGGTGTCGAACCCAGCAGGTTCGAGGCACCCGGCACCGTGACCCACTTGGTGCGGTCGTCGATGAGATCGATCACGTTACCGGGTGGCAGCTGACCGGTCGCCGGGTCGAATGGCGCCATGACGTGCTCGGCCCCAGCGCCCTCGGCAGCTCTGCGCCAGGGCGTGATGTTGGCGTCGTGGTCGAGCTTCGTTCCGACGACGCGGTCACCGGGGGCGAGCGTGTCGCCGATCGCCCGCGACACCGCGAATGTCAGCGATGTCATGTTGGGGCCGAAGACGACTCCGTTCGGGTCCGCTCCCAGGAACTGGCCGACAGCGGCACGCGTGCGGTCCATCAAGCGCTGGCACTCCTCGGCCGCCGCGAACGGGCCGCCGTTTGCCGCGGTGTTGCCGCTGGCCATCCAGTCGCTCATCGCCGTGATGGCGGAGTCGACCATTTGGGTGCCCGCCGGACCGTCGAACCGCGCCCAGTCCGAACCAACCCCGGGAAACCGATGCCGTAGCGAAACCACTGCTCAGGTGCGCTTCGCGGCTTTGGCCAGGCGCTTGGCGGTACGACCGACCGGGATGATGTTGCGCTGATCGAGATCGCCGACCTCGATGCCGTTGACGAAGGCGACCCGGTAGCGCAGCCAGTTGAACCCGTTGGCCAGGATCACCTTGCCCGGAGTGCCGGCCGCTACCCCTGCGTCGAGGTCGACCGTCGACTCGACGCGGTCGCCGATCTTCAGGTCGAGTTGGTTCGCGTGGGGCTTGGCAAGCGCATGCGGCTTCCAATAGGTCATGGTCTCAGTCTGCCCGATGAGAGGGCCGACCGATAGCATCGACGATCTGTGAATAGCACGATCGAGCCCGTAGTGGACACCCCAGAAGATGCACCTGCCAAGAAGCTCGTCAAGCTTTCGGTCACGATCGACGAAGCCGAATTCGATCGCGACATCGACATGGCGTTTCGGACCATCGGCAAAGAGGTGAAGTTGCCCGGCTTCCGCCAGGGCAAGGTGCCGCGCAAGGTGCTCGAGGCCCGCATCGGCCTGGCGAGCGCCCGCGAGCAAGCGCTGCGCGACGCCGTTCCCGTGTACCTGGCCAACGCCGTACGGGAGCACGACATCGACCTCATTGCGACCCCCAACATCGAGTTCACCGCGGGTCAGGACGAGGGTCCGGTCTCGTTCGACGCGACCTGCGAGGTACGCCCCGAGATCACCGTGCCCGGCTATGGCGGTTTGCGCGTCGAGCTGACCTCTCCCGAGGCCACCGCCGAAGACATCGACCAGGCAATCGAAACCGAGCTGCGCCGGCAGGGTGCGCTCATCGATGTCGATCGGCCGGTTCAGACGGGTGATCAGGTCACGCTGAGCCTCGCAGCCAGCCGCGACGGCGAGCCTGTCGCCGGCCTCAACACCGAGGACTGGCTGTATCAGGTCGGCAGCGGCTGGGTGGCGCCCGGTTTCGACGGCGAGTTGATCGGCGCCAACGAAGGCGATGAAGTGACTTTCACCGCCACGCCCAACGGCACCGACGAATCGGCCGACTTCGTCGTCAAGGTCTCCAAGGTGCAAGAAACCGAGTTGCCCGAACTGACCGACGAATGGGTCAGCGAGAACCTCGGCGAGTTCGAGACGATCGATGAATGGCGTGTCGCGCTGGCCGAGCGGATCGGCACCGGCAAGCTCAACCAGACCCGCAACCAGTTCATCGAGCGGACCACGACTTCGTTGGCCGAACTGGTCGAGCTCGATCCGCCCGAGTCGATGGTTCAGGCCGACCTGCAGAGTCGCGTGCAGAACACCGTGCAGCAGTTCCAGGCGCAGGGCATTTCGGTCGACCAGTGGCTGCAGGTCACCGGTCAGGACGCTGCCAGTTTCGTCGAGGGTCTGAAGGTTCAATCGCAGAAGGCCGTCAAGGTCGACCTAGCGTTGCGAGCCGTCGGTGTTGCCGAGAGCCTCGAGGTGACCGACGACGACCTCGATGCGGAGTACGCACGCATCGCCGTGCAGGTCCGCCAGAAGCCCGGTGAGGTTCGCAAGGCCTACGAGAAGAACGATGCCGTCACCGACCTCGTCGCCCAGATGCGCAAGACCAAGGCACTCGACTGGTTGCTCGAACACATCGAGATCGTCGACCCAGAGGGCAATCCCATCGATCGCGCCCTGGTGATGGGCAAGACTGCCGACGACCACGACCACG
>JBDTYA010000361.1:0-17260 GCA_040005915.1 Ilumatobacteraceae bacterium | reverse complement strand
CGATGATGGAACCATTGCGTGGTACGGCCGAGCATGTCGCTAGGTTGATCGACGAGAGCAACACCCCCGCCGAGCTGCTCGCTCGGTTAGGGGCTTAGGGTTCGAGCGGAGGAAATAATGGCTGAACGTACCCAGAAACAAAAACCAGTACCCAGTCGCACCGAGGAGACCGTCGAGGAAGCTCCTGCGACGGCTGCGTCCGGTGAGAAGCTGAAGGCAGAACTCGACGATCTCCTCGACGAGATCGACGGCGTGCTGGAGACCAATGCGGAGGACTTCGTCAAGTCGTATGTGCAAAAGGGTGGCCAGTAACCACCATGGCGATGCCATTTTTTACGCCGGGCGACGACCCCGGCTCCAACTTCCCTGAACTACTTCGGAGAATCGGCATGGGCGCAGACGCTGTCGACATGGGCGACCAAGCGGTTCCCCACGCCACGACCTGCGTCGCGATGCGATTCGCCGACGGCGTGATCATGGCCGGCGATCGCCGCGCCACCAGCGGCAATCTCATCAGCCATCGCGGCATGGAGAAGGTGGTCCAAGCCGACCGGTTCAGCGGTGTCGCGATCGCCGGTGCCGCCGGGCCCGCGATGGAGATGATCAAGCTGTTCCAGTTGCAGCTCGAGCATTACGAGAAGGTCGAGGGGGCGTCGCTCAGCCTCGAGGGCAAGGCCAACCAGCTGTCGATGATGGTGCGCGGCAATCTGCCCGCTGCGATGCAGGGGATGGTCGTCGTCCCGATCTTCGCCGGATACGACCTGCGCCGGCAAACCGGCCGGTTGTTCACCTACGACGTCACCGGCGGCCGCTACGAGGAGCAGGACTACGTCGCCACCGGCTCCGGAAGCCTGCATGCCGGCACCGTGATCAAGATCGGCTACCGCGACTCGATGGCCGTCGACGACGCGGTGTCACTGGTGTGCAAGGGCCTGTGGGAGGCTGCGGATGCCGACTCCGCCACCGGCGGGCCCGATGCGTTGCGCGGCATCTATCCGATCGTTGCCACCATCACCGCCACCGGTTGGGCACGTGTCAACGACGAGCGTTTGGCCACCGTGTTCGAGGAGATCGCGACGGAGGTCAGAGCACGATGACGATGCCCTACTACGTCGCACCCGAACAGGTGATGAAGGACCGAGCCGACTATGCCCGTAAGGGGATAGCCAGGGGTCGGGCAATGGTTGCAGTTCGCTACGCCGACGGTGTCGCCCTGGTGGCCGAGAACCCATCCAACACGTTGCGCAAGATCAGCGAGATCTATGACCGCATCGCCTTCGCCGGCGTCGGAAAGTACAACGAGTTCGATCAGCTACGCGTCGCCGGTGTGCGCGCCGCCGACCTGAAGGGCTATCAGTACTCGCGAGACGACGTCGATGCCCGAGGACTGGCCAACCAGTACGCGCAGATCCTCGGCCAGGTGTTCACCCACGAGATGAAGCCGATGGAGGTCGAGATCCTCGTCGCCGAGGTCGGCTACGGCGTCGACGACTACCAGCTCTTCCACATCCTCTACGACGGGACCGTGATGGACGAGCGTCGCTTCAGCGTGCTCGGCGGCGATGCCGAGGCGATCGCCGGTCGGCTCGACGAGTCGTACACCGACGAGCTCACCCTGGCCCAGGCGGTCACTGCCGGCACCGCTGCATTGCAGGGCGCCGACCGTTCGTTGACAGCCGACGATCTCGAGGTCGCGATGCTCGCCCGCTCCAACGGCCGGCGTTGCTTCAAACGGTTGACCGACCCCGAGGTCGCCGAGATCCTGGGCAGCTAGCTGCACATGGGGAAGTCGGTCGTGGCCGGCGGCACGGCCTGATGTTCCCGGTCAGCTGATGAGGCTGCTGCCCTGCGGGGCCGGCGCGATCCTCGCCGAATACGACTCGCTCTCCGAGGTGATGGCTGTCGACGATGCCCTGCGACGGTCCGGCCTCGATGGGATCGACGACGTCATTCCGGCGGCGCGTACCGTGTTGGTCACCTACCACCACGTCGATCGGGCGGCCCTCGAGATGCTCCTGGTGCCCGCCGAGACCGCACTGCGCCCGGAAGGGCCGATCGTCGAGATACCGGTGGTGTACGACGGCATCGATCTCGACGAGGTGTCGGAAGGCACCGGGCTGTCGATCGAACTGGTCATCGCTACGCATTCGGCGACGGTGTACTCGGCGGCGTTCCTCGGGTTCACCCCCGGTTGGGCATACCTGGTCGGCCTGCCTGCAACGCTGCACCTGCCACGCCGATCGACGCCGCGCACGGCGATCACCGCCGGCTCGGTGGCGATCGCCAACGAGTTCACCGGCGTGTACCCGACGGTGAGCCCCGGCGGCTGGCATCTGTTGGGGCACACGACGGAGCGGATGTTCGACGTCGACCGTGACAAACCGTCGCTGGTGATGGCCGGTGACCGCGTGAAGTTCGTCCGCACGTGATCGAGATCGTCAACCAGGGGATCGGCAGCTCGTTCCAGGATCTCGGCCGGTTCGGCTGCACGCATCTCGGCGTCGGCCGAAGTGGCGCAGCGGATCGTCCGTCGCATCGCCTTGCCAATCGTCTGGTCGGCAACGCCGAGTCGTGCACGACCATCGAGACGTGCGGAGGCCTGACCGTGCGGCTGCACGACTCGGCGGTGGTGGCGGTCACCGGCGCACGCGGCACCATCGATGTCCGCTACGGCCGGCCGATGGCGGTCAACGGTGTCGAGCACACGCCGGCAGGCGCCGAGCTGACGCTGCGATCGCCGGAGGAAGGCATGCGCTACTACCTCGCGATCCGCGGTGGCATCGAGATCGACCACGTACTCGGGTCCAGCAGCTTCGACACCCTTGCCGGCCTCGGGCCGCAGCTGTCGACGGGCGCCCGGATCGCGATCGGCGCGGATCCGCGGACGCCGATCGTCACCGACGCCGGCGTCCGGTTGCCACTCGAGCCGCTGCTGCACATCTCCGACGGGCCGCGCCGCGACTGGTTCACCGACGAGGCCTGGCTTCGCCTGACGACCGAGCCGTTCGTCGTCAGCGCATCGGGCAATCGGGTTGGTGCACGCCTCATCGGCCGGCCGCTGGAGAGGGTGCGGATCCGCGAGCTGCTCAGCGAAGGGCTGGTCGAGGGGGCCATACAGGTGCCCCCCGACGGCCAGCCAATCGTCATGCTCGCCGACCATCCGGTCACCGGCGGATACCCGGTGATCGCCGTCGTGGCGTCCGATGACCTGCCATCCGTCGTACAGGCCCGACCGGGCAGCACGTTGCGGTTTCGGCAGACGTCCGGATAGACGAGCAATCGTCCGCCCATCGCGCTACGTTGCCCCATATGGAGCGCCGCATCTTCGGGCTCGAGAACGAGTACGGGGTCACGTGTACGTTGCGCGGCCAGCGGCGGCTCAGTCCCGACGAGGTCGCCCGGTACCTGTTCCGCCGTGTCGTCTCGTGGGGCCGCAGCAGCAACGTGTTCTTGCAGAACGGTGCCCGCCTGTACCTCGACGTCGGTTCCCATCCCGAGTACGCGACGCCGGAGTGCGACTCGCTGTACGACCTCGTGGTGCATGACAAGGCCGGCGAGCGCATCCTCGAGAGCCTGCTGGTCTCGGCGGAGCAACGGCTGCGCGAGGAGGGCATCCGCGGCACGATCTACCTCTTCAAGAACAACACCGACTCGGCCGGCAACAGCTATGGGTGTCACGAGAACTACCTCACTCGGCGCGCCGACGACCTCGGGCACTACGCCGAGGTGTTGATCCCGTTCCTGGTCAGCCGGCAGATCTTCACCGGCTCCGGCAAGGTGCTGCAGACGGCTCGCGGACCGATGTATTCGATCGCCCAGCGCGCCGAGCACATCTGGGAAGGCGTCAGCTCGGCGACGACACGCAGCAGGCCGATCATCAACACCCGCGACGAGCCGCACTCCGACGCCGAGAAGTACCGGCGCCTGCACGTGATCGTCGGAGACTCCAACATGAGCGAGTACACGACGTTCGTCAAGGTCGGCTCTGCGGCGTGCATGTTGCGGATGCTCGAGGATCCGTCCGTCGTGCTGCGCGACATGACGCTCGAGAACCCCATCAGGGCCATCCGCGACATCAGTCACGACATGACATGTCGGCGCAAGGTGCGCCTCGCCAATGGACGCGAGGTCAGTGCGCTCGACATCCAGCGCGAATACCTCGACCGGGCGCAACGGTATGCCGACACCAAGGGCTTCCCGCCGCTCGAGCAACGGGCGTTGGAGATGTGGGAGCACTGCATCAGCACCATCGAGAACGATCCGTTGAAGCTCGACCGCGAGGTGGACTGGGTCATCAAGTACCGCCTGCTCGACGCGTTCCGCACTCGCCACGACCTGCCCCTCGGTCACGCCAGGGTGCAACTGTTGGATCTGCAGTACCACGACATCTCGCGCGATCGCAGCCCGTTCTACAAGCTGCAGGACCGAGGCATGATCGAGCGGATGTGCGTCGACGCCGACATCGACGCCGCGGTCGACATCCCGCCACAGACCACCAGGGCCAGGCTGCGCGGCGAGTTCATCAAGCGGGCCAAGGAGCGAAAGCGTGACTACACCGTCGACTGGGTGCACCTGAAGCTCAATGATCAGGCGCAGCGCACCGTCCTGTGCAAGGACCCGTTCAAGAGCCGCGACGAGCGTGTCGAGAAGCTGATCGCCTCCCTGTGAGCTGCCCTCCCAACAACCGATCAGGCCGCTAGCGTGGGATCGATGTCCACCGATGACACTGGGGCGACTGTCGTCGACCCGAATCCCGACCCGGTGTCGGTCGATGACGAATACGACGAGGCCTCCGATCCGGATTCACCGTCGCACCTGCTTCCCGCGGGCAAGCGCAAGCGGTCGGGCTTGGCGGAGTGGATCATCGTCGTCGTCGTCGCCATCAGTTCGGCGCTGTTGGTGCGTGCCTACGTGCTGCAGCAGTTCGCAGTAGAAGGCACATCGATGCTCACTACGTTGCACCCCAGTGATCGCGTGCTGGTCAACAAGCTCAGCTACAGGCTGCACGATCCGCGCCGCGGCGACGTGGTCGTGCTGAAGCGGATCGAGACCAACTCCGAGGAGCGCGACCTGATCAAGCGGGTCGTCGGCCTGCCCGGCGAAACGATCGAGTACAAGGACTGTCAGCTGCTCATCGACGGCTCGCTGATCAACGAGCCGTATCTCGACCCGCAGATCGTTTCGCCGAATCGTTGTGGCGCCGATCAGCCGGCCGTCACTGTGCAGCCCAAACATGTCTTCGTGATGGGTGACAATCGTGGCGGGTCCCTCGACAGCCGCGACAGCAGCGTCGGTCAGATTGCATACGGCAATCTCATCGGCCGCGCCTTTGTGGTGATGTGGCCGTTTGCCGATTGGCAGTGGTTGTAACGCGGCATCGGGTCGAACATGGCCGCGGATGATTGGTGGGCGCAGGCGGTCGATCAGTTCGGCCTCGATGACTACATCGAGCCCGCAGCCGTCGATCCGGCGAGCCCCGTCGCGGCCGGGGTCGCGAAGAAGGGCAAGCGCAAGCTTCGTGTCGGGGTCGAATGGCTGATCATCGGCGTCTTCGCACTTGCCGCAGCGTTGCTGATGCGCGCGTTCGTGGTGCAACAGTTCGCAGTTGACGGCGAGTCGATGATGGGCACCCTGCACAGCGGCGACCGTGTGATCGTCAACAAGTTGAGCTACCGGTTGCACGATCCGCGACATGGCGACGTCGTGGTGTTGAAGGACGACAAGGCCAGTCTCGAGGTCCGCGACCTCATCAAGCGCGTCGTCGCGCTGCCAGGCGAGACCATCGAGTATCGCGAATGTCAGTTGTTCGTCGATGGCGAGCGGGTCGACGAGTCGTACCTCGACCCATCGCTCGTACGGCCCGGTCATTGCGGCGACTCACAGGCGCTCGTGAAGGTCGAAGCCGGGCGTGTTTTCGTGATGGGCGACAACCGCAACGCTTCGCTCGACAGCAGAGCGGCTGCGATCGGTCAGATCCCGTTCGGACACCTGATCGGCCGGGCGTTCGTGGTCGTCTGGCCGTTCTCGGACTGGTCGTGGCTCTAACCCTACGACGCCTGTCGTACACCTAGCGCTGCGTGGGGGGCTTGCCGATCTCGCTGTTGTAGACCTCCATCATGCGATCGACCCAGTCGCTGTACACGCCGTCGAGCCCCATGCGGAACGCGGACTGCAGGATGTGCGGCTCCTGCATGTCCCAGCCGAATGTGACGCGATCGAAGCGATGGAACAGGGTGACCATGCCACCGGTCCAATCGGTGTGGTGCATGTTGATGGCATCGATGCCGTGCTCGCGAAGGGTTGCGGCGCGGCGCTCGGGGCCCTCCTTCAGACGCGACAACCGGGTCGATTCGACCAGGCGGGCGCCCTGTCCGCGCAGCGGCAGGAGCGCCTCCCATTGCGGACCGCACAACCACACCCGCTCGAGCATCTCGGGAGCGCACTCGGCGACCACATCGATCACCCGTTGCCCGCTGGCCGCATCCTTGAGGTCGAGTGAGAGGTGGTAGCCGCTGCCGCAGCGGTCGATCAGCTCGGCAAGCGAGGGAACGTGGCCGGGAAGATCGGAGCGGTTGAAATCGGCGATCGGCCGGGTACGGCCGAGCGATCGCCTGACCACACCGTCGTGGTCGAGCACCGGTGTTCCATCGGCTGTGATCCACACGTCGCTCTCCAGGCCGGTTGCGCCGAGCTTCAGAGCCAGCTCGAAACCGGGCAGGGTGTTCTCCGGTGCGTGGGCCCTTGCCCCACGGTGGCCGAAGGCGATCGGTGCGTCGAGGAGCGACGGGATGCGTTGCTGCACAGTTGAATGATGCCACGGTGCGGTTCTGATCGCAGGTCCAGCTCGTAGACTCCCCGGCGATGTTCAATCTCAGCGGGAGTGAAATTGTCTTTCTGCTGCTGATCGCCCTGATCGTGCTCGGTCCGGAGAAGCTGCCCGAGGCGGTACGTAAGTTCGGCAAGGCGTATTCCGAGTTCAAGAAGATGTCGACCGGTTTCCAGAGTGAGCTGAAGAACGCCCTCGACGAGCCGATGCGGGAGATGCGCGAGACCGCCGAGGCATTCAAGAATGCGGTCAACTTCGACTTCGACGGCGATTCCGACGACCAGCCCGCCGCAGTCGACGAGCCCGCCGCAGTCGACGAGCCCGCCGCAGCCGCCGTAGCGGAGGTGGTCGCCGAACCGGCCGGCAACGAGCCGCCGATGGAGCGCCCGCCGGGGCCGACCTTTCATTCCGCTGCCCCGCAACCGAAGGTCGTCGAGAACGACGTCGAAGCCGTCGTCGACACCGTCGAAGAGCCCGCGGCCGAATGAACCTGTCGCTGAAACGAAAGGCACGCGCAAAGGTCGCCTCGCCCGAAGATCGCATGACGCTCACCCAGCATCTGGCGGAGTTGCGCTCGCGCATCATCCGCTCGTTGCTCGCGGTCGTCATCGGAATCATCGTGATGCTGGCCTTCTACGACCAGGTGCTCAACTTCCTGCGCCGGCCGTACAACGAGCTGTGCAAGCGAAAGCCTGGCCTCGTCTGCGACCTGCAGTTCATCGGCCCCCTCGAGGGCTTCACGACGAGGCTGTCGATCTGCACGTACGGCGGCATCGTGTTGGCGCTGCCGATCATCATGTGGCAGGTCTGGCGCTTCATCGTGCCGGCACTTCACACCAAGGAGAAGAAGTACGCCATCCCGTTCATCCTCTCGTCGGTGCTGCTGTTCCTGATGGGCGCCGCCGTTGCCTATTGGACGCTGACACCGGCGCTCGACTTCCTGATCTCGTGGTCGGGCAGCGGCGTCAAGGCCAACTTCCAGGTCAGCAAGTACGTCAGCCTTGTCGGCCTGATGATCGCGGTCTTCGGCATCACGTTCGAGTTCCCCGTGCTGCTTGTCTTCTTGCAACTGGTGGGGGTGCTGACCCCGCAGACGTTGATGAAGCAGTGGCGATACTCGACCGTGATCATCTTCGTGATCGCTGCCGTCATCACGCCCAGCGGCGATCCGTATTCGATGATGGCTCTGGCGTTGCCGATGATGATCTTCTACGTCGCGTCGATCATCATCGGTGTGGTCGTGCAACGACGGAAGCGCGCGGCCGCGGCGCGCGCCAGCTGACGCGATTGGGTCGTGAACGCTCGACGGGCTGATCTGATCGCCCACTACGGCTTTCCGCTCGACGACTTCCAACTACGCGCCCTCGACGTTCTCGACAGTGGCCAGTCGGTACTGGTTGCCGCGCCGACCGGTAGCGGCAAGACTGTGGTCGCCGAGTACGCGATCGACGTGGCGATCGCCGACGGGCACCGCGCGTTCTACACGGCGCCCATCAAGGCGTTGTCCAATCAGAAGTACCACGACCTGGTCGCCAGGCTCGGGCCGCAGAACGTCGGCCTGCTCACCGGAGACAACGCCATCAACGGCGACGCGCCGGTGGTCGTGATGACGACCGAGGTGCTGCGCAACATGATCTACGCCCGCAGCGCAGCACTGAATCAGCTGTCGGTCGTCGTCCTCGACGAGGTGCACTTCCTGCAGGACACCTATCGAGGCCCCGTGTGGGAAGAGGTGATCATCCACCTGCCGACGCGTGTGCGGTTGGTGTGCTTGTCGGCCACCGTCAGCAACGCGGCAGAGCTGGCCGAATGGATCTCCACCGTCCGTGGGCCGACGACAGCGATCGTCGAGGACCGCCGGCCGGTGAAGCTCGACAACCTGTACCTCATCGGCGACAGGACGCACGATCGGATGCACTTGCTGCCGACATTGGTCAACGGCCGGATGAATGCCGACGCAGCGCGCCTCGACGAGGAAGCGGCGCGCAGTTCGAAGGGCAGCCGACCTCGCCGCGGTGCACCGCAGGGCCGTCGTCGACTGTTCACTCCGTCGCGCCTCGAGGTCGTCGATCTGCTCGAGCAGCACCGGATGCTGCCGGCGATCCACTTCATCTTCAGCAGGAACCAGTGTGACGAGGCCGCCAAGGCTGTGTTGGCCGCCGGCACGCGTCTGACCACCGGTGCCGAGCGAGATCGCATCCGCGAGATCGTCGACGCTCGGCTGGGCGGCATCGATCCTGCCGACCTGGCGGTGCTCGGTTACGGCACGTTCCTCGGTCAACTGGAGGCAGGCGTCGCCGCGCACCACGCCGGGATGGTGCCGCCGTTCAAGGAGGTCGTCGAGGCTTGCTTCGTCGAAGGCTTGGTCAAGATGGTGTTCGCCACCGAGACCTTGGCGGTGGGCATCAACATGCCCGCAAAGACTGTGGTGATCGAGAAGCTGAGCAAGTTCACGGGCGATCACCACGCCTTCCTCACGCCCGGCGAGTACACGCAGTTGACCGGCCGCGCCGGGCGCCGCGGCATGGACGACCTCGGATATGCGGTCGTGCTGTGGAGCCCGTTCGTGCCGTTCGATCAGGTCGCCGCTCTGGCCGGCAGCCGCACCTTCCACCTCAACTCCGCGTTCCGGCCGACCTACAACATGGCCGCAAACCTGGTGCGCGCCTACACCAGCGAGCGTGCCCACCACCTGCTGAACCTGTCGTTCGCCCAGTACCAGGCCGACGGCGACGTGGTGCGAATCGAGGCCCGTCTCGATCGTCGCCAGACGCACCTCGCCGACTTGTTGGAACGGGCCAACAGCCCATTCGGTGACATCGACGAGTACCGCAGGGAGATGAAAGGCACCACGTCCGAGCCCGTTGCCGGTGGCGCGGCGGGCCGCGACGACTTGGTGTCGTTGGCCCTGATGAAGCTGCGTCCCGGAGACGTGATCTATGCGGAGAAGGCGCGCTACGCGGGCCGGGTCGCGGTGCTCACCAGCGCGCACCGCAAAGGCGGGATGCGTGTCACCGGGCTCACCGTGCGTCGCGATCTGGTGATGCTGACGGCGGTCGATTTCGCCGAGCCGCCGCGTGCGCTCGGCAAGATCCAGCTGCCGACCGACTACGCACCCAACCGTCACGACTTCCAGAAGGAGGTCGTCCATCGGCTGGAGCTGGCGAAACTCGCGCCTCATTCGAAGCGGGCGCGTCGCACTGCAGAGGTGTCGTCGAACGGCACGCACCCTGTGGAGGATGATCCGGCTCTCGACGAGCGGTTGAAGGCCGCGGCCCAAGCCGATCGCGTGGCGCGCGAGGTCGACGAGCTCCGCACCCGCGTGCGTACCCGCAGCCAATCGGTGGCGCGCGATTTCGACCGCGTGTTGCGTGTGCTCGAGAACTGGGGCTACGTCGATGGGTGGAGCCTGACCGACGCCGGCAAGATCCTGGCGAGGACCTTCCACGAGTGCGATCTACTGATCGTCGAATGCCTGCGTCAGGGACTGCTCGACGACCTCGATCCCGCCGGCTTGGCCGGCCTGGTGTCGGTGTTCGTCTACGAGCACCGCAGCCCCGAGGCCCCACCGACCGCGTGGTTCCCGTCGCCGACGGTCCGTAAGCGTTGGCAGCGGATCGCCGAGATCAGCTACGAGCTCGAGGAGATCGAGGAAGAGGCCGGCCTGACGGTGCACCGGCCGCCCGATGCAACGTTCGTCGCGGTGGCATTCGCCTGGGCGGCGGGGGAGGGTTTCGCCGAGGTTGTCGAGTCCGAGGACCTCTCGGGTGGCGACTTCGTCCGCACGATGAAGCAACTCATCGACGTCCTGCGGCAGTTGGCCCTCGTGGCTCCCATGTACGAAACGCGGCGCACGGCCGAGCAGGCTGCCGAGCAGTTGTTCCGTGGCGTCGTCTCGGCGTCGAGCGCTGTAGAGGTCCCCGAGCCGGTCGACGCCGGAACCGCCGAGAAGACTCATGACGATCCGCAAGGGTGAAGCATGGGGTGAACCGGCGGTCTGCCCGACCGGGCTGCGGGTGGTGTCGAACGATCGCGAGTTGCGCGACTGGGTGATCTGGCATCGCACTCGCGACCAACCGATCCGAGACCTGGGGGTCGCCGACGGCGACCTGGCGCGGACATGCGGCGGCGCGACCGGCGAACGTCCTGCGGCGGCCAAGGTCACCGTGGATGCGATGCGGGTGACGCTCGACGACGGCGAACCGACGTGGGGTGTCGCGCACGTCGTCGCGCGTCGCAGTTGGCTGCGCGGCGAGGTCGCGTTGGCGATGAACGCCCAGTTCCTCGGGCCGTACGACGTGGCACCGCGGTCACACCCCAACGACGGCAAGATCGACGTCCTGCTGGTCGACGCCTCGATGGGCTGGCGCGAGCGCCTGCAGGCGAGGCAGCGGGCGCGCAACGGGTCGCATCTTCCCCATCGACACCTCTCGATGCGACCTGCCTCCGACGTCGATCTGCACTTCGCCCGTCCGATGGTGGTGTGGATCGACGGCGTGCGATGCGGCTCGGCGCGCCACGTCGAGATCAGCGCCGAGCCCGACGCGTTCACCGCCTACGTGTGAGTTGCCGGTCGATGTGCCGGAGTCGATTGCCGGATGGCTCCCGACTATGGTCCAACACCATGCAGTCTTGGATCCTCGACGAATCGCCCGGCTCCTATCGGTGGGGCTCGATCGAGCTTCCCGAACTGGCCGAAGACGATGTGGCCATCCGCGTCGTGACCAGCGCACTCAACCACATGGACCTGTGGGTCACACGGGCCGCACCGAAGCCACCGCTGCCTCACGTGCCGGGGTGCGACGTCGCCGGCGTCGTTTCGGCCGTCGGGTCCGCTGTCACCAAGGTTGTGGTCGGCGACGAAGTGGTCGTCAACCCTGGCGTCTCACCCGTGGCCGACATCGAGAAGTGGGGCAACGACAGCCCGATGGGACCGGGCTTCAAGATCTACGGCGAGCACTGTTGGGGTGGGCACTGCGACACTGCGATCGCGCCCGAACGCAATGTGCGCAAGCGACCCGCATCGCGTTCGTGGGCGGAATGCGCAGCGTTCCCGTTGGCCTACCTCACGGCATATCGCATGCTTCGCCGTGGGCGCCTGAAGTCGGGCGACACGCTGTTGGTCGTCGGGATCGGCTCCGGTGTGTCGTGTGCCGCGCTGGCGTTGGGCACCATGATGGGAGCCCGCGTCGAGATCACCAGCCGCAGCGAGAACAAGCGAGAGCAGGCATTGCAGATGGGTGCAGCGGCTGCCCACGACAGCGCCGCCGCCAAATGGCCGGTCGAGGCCGACGTGGTCGTCGAGAGCGTCGGCCCGGCGACGTGGGAGCAATCGGTGCGTGCCTTGAAGCCGGGTGCACGCATGGTCGTGTGCGGCAGCACATCCGGGCCGAAGGTCGAGCTGACGTTGCCACGGTTGTTCTTCAAGCAGTTCGAGATCATCGGCTCGACGATGGGTAGCTACGAGGAGTTCGATCAACTGCTCGCCCTGGTCGATGGGGGACTGCCGATCACCATCGATCAGGAGTATCCGTTGCAGGATTACGAAGCCGCGCTGGCCCGCCTCGAACATGGCGAGCAACTCGGCAAGATCGTGCTGAACCACGAAGGGAGCTGACGATGGATGTCGAAGCGTTGAAGGTCAAGGTCTGTGCCGAGGTCGACCGGCTCGCCGGACAGCTGCTGCACGCGAGCCACGAGATCCATGCCCATCCCGAGCTCAACTTCGAAGAGCACTTCGCCCACGATCTGCTCGTCGACCAGTTGCGGTCGGCGGGGCTCGACGCCACACCGCATGCGTACGGCATCGACACGGCGTTCGAGGCCGCGGTCGGCGAGAAGGGGTTCAACGTCGCAGTGTTGTGCGAGTACGACGCCCTGCCCGGGATCGGCCACGCCTGCGGGCACAACGTGATCGCCACTGCCGGGCTCGGTGCCGGGTTGGCGGCAGCCCTGGTGGCAGAGCAGGTCGGCGGACGGCTGCGGATCATGGGGACCCCAGCGGAGGAGGGTGGGGGCGGCAAGATCGAGATGGCCCGTCGTGGCGCCTTCAAGGGGGTAGGCGCGGCAATGATGGTGCACCCCGCCGATGCAGATCTGATCTCGATGGACACCATTGCACTGCAGGAGTTGCAGGTGCGGTACCACGGCAAAGCAGCGCACGCCGCAGCCGCACCGTGGGAGGGTCGCAACGCGCTCGATGCCGCGGTCCTGGGCTACATCAACATCGCCGCGATGCGCCAGCACATCCGCCCGACCGAGCGGATCCACGGCATCATCACCAAAGGTGGCGACAAAGCCAACATCGTGCCAGCGGAGGCGGCGATGGAGTGGATCGTGCGCTCGACCACGATCGAGTCGTTGCAGCCGCTGAAGCAACGGGTCCTCACCTCGCTCGAGAGCGCGGCGTCGGCCTGCGCGTGCACGATCGATCACGAATGGCATGGGCACACCTACGCCGACATGATCGACAATGGCCCGATGGTGGCCGCGTACGTGGGCAATGCCGCACGCATCGGCCGCACGGTGGTCGATCCTGCAGCGGTCGGTCGCCGGGTCGTCGGCAGCACCGACATGGGCAACATCAGCTACCTCGTGCCGTCGATCCACCCGATGATCAAGGTCGCCGGCGACGGCGTGGCCATCCACACTCTGGAGTTCGCCGAGTGGGCTGGATCTCCCGACGGCGACAAAGCGGTGCTCGACGGTGCCAAGGTGATGGCCATGACCATCGTCGACCTGTGGACATCGGACGACCTCCGCGAGGCGGCCCGAACGGCGTTCGACGGCCGGCCGGCCTCGGTGGACGTGCTCTGAGCCAGGTCAGACCGTCGCGCAATGCCCAGGGCGCCGGTCCGCCAGCCCGTAGGATTTGAATTTGTGACGGTCTACGTGCCCGAGGAGTACACGCCCGCCGAGGCCGACACGTTGCGGCGCTACTTCACCAACCTCGATGGTCCGGTGTTCGCCCTCGTCAATCTGCCCGAAGTCGTGAAGGGCGCCCTGTTTGCCCGCTACAGCCGCAGCTCCAAGAGCCTGCGGCGCCTGTTCCTCGACGAGTTCGTCGGCGACCTCGACATCAGCGGCGATCACTCCGTCGACGCGACCATCGGCCTCGAGCGCGCCGAGGAGCTCTACGAGAAGGTGTTCTTCGAGTACGGCGACGACTCCGTCGCCCAGCTCGGCGGCGTGCACCTGGCTTGCGAGCAGGCGTCCAACGTGCTCACCAAGATCCTCGAGTGGGGCCGCTTGATGAGCTACCTCGAGCAGAGCACGCGCTACATCGCCTACGACTCACGCATCGGCGGACGGTATCGGTTCTATCGCGACCCGGCGGTGCTGTCGAGCCGCTTTGGCACGCGTTACGTGGGCGACATGGACCGCCTGTTCGACACCTACTCGCTGCTGCTGGCGAAGGTCACCGACCATGTCCGCGCCACGGTCGACCGCGACCCGTCCGACAGCGACTTCGTCTTCCGTCAGGCAACTCGCGCCAAGGCGCTGGACGCAGTACGCGGCGTGTTGCCCGCGGCATCACTGTCCAACGTCGGCATCTACGGCAGTGGGCAGGGTTTCGAGAACCTGTTGCTGCGGATGCGTTCTCATCCGCTGCCCGAGGCCCGGCAGTACGCGGACCTGATGTTGCACGAGTTGCGCAAGGTCATCCCCAGCTTCCTGCGCCGCGTCGATCTCGCCGATCGTGGCGGCCGCTGGACCAACTACATGACCACCACCCGCGAGCGCACGGCCGAACTGGTCGACACGTTGTTCGGCGGTACACCGGTCGAGCCGGCGCCATCCGTGCAGCTCATCGACTTCGACCCCGATGCCGAGGACAAGTTGCTCGCGGCCATCTGCTACTCGCACACCAATCTTCCCGAGAGTCAACTGTTGCAGCGCGTTCGCACGCTCGGACCGACCGAGCGCCTGGCGCTCATCCGTGCCTACGTGGGCGAGCGCGAGAACCGGCGCCACAAGCCGGGTCGGGCGTTCGAGCGTGTCGACTACCGGTTCGATGTGCTCAGTGACTACGGCGCATTCCGCGACCTGCAACGTCACCGGCTGTTGACGATCGAGTGGCAACCACTGACACCCAACCACGGGTACACCCGGCCCGACCTCATCGACGCGGCCGGTATGACGGAGATCTTCGACGACGCAATGGCCCGCTCGGCGGCGCTGTTCGACCTGTTGAAGGACGAGTATCCGCACCAGGCCAGTTACGCGGTCTCGATGGCCTACCGGCTGCGTTACTCGATGCAGTTCAACGCCCGCGAGGCCATCCACATGCTCGAGCTCCGGTCGTCTCCGCAAGGTCACCCGGCGTACCGCTCGGTGGCGTTGGAGATGCATCGGTTGATCGGCGAGAAGGCCGGCCACCGCGCCATCGCCGAGGCGATGAATCACATGACGATGGAGGCACCCGAGCTCGAGCGGCTCGATGCCGAACGGCGCGCCGAGGCTCGTCGCGGCCACTCCTGAGGTTGTCCGAACACCCTCTGTGACCGCTGTCACAGGGCGCCGGAGCAGGGTCAGTCGTTAGTCGCCGTAGTATCCCCGCCCGCGCCCAGGGTTACCGCACGACGATGAAGGACCGATAGATGGCTGATGATGACGAGGTGGTCGGGCCCGATGAGGAGTTCGAGGAAGAGACGGAAGAGGAACCTGCCGAACTGACCGACGAAGATCTCGACGAAGAGGCGCTCGCCGAAGACGACGAATTCGGGGAGGAGGCGGACGAGCCGTTCGATGCCGACGCCGAGACCGAAGAGGACGACGACGCCGAGACCGAAGGGCCGGTCCGCAAGTCGGTGTCGACCGACGAGGATGACGATGACGACGACATCATCGCCCCGGACGATGTCGAGGCCGACCTCGACACGATCCTGAAGGACCGCCTTGTCGCCGCCGACGACGAGGGTGGCGAGGACGAGGAGGACGAGCCGGAGGATCGCAGCGAGTCCAGCGATCGCCTTCAACCTAAGCGCGCCGACGAGCAGCTGTGCCCCAGCTGCTTCCTGCTGGTGCGCAACAGCGCCCCGATCTGTCCGGTCGGCGACGACGAGTGCCCGCTGTTCAGCTGAGCACCATGAACGAGGTGGTGCGCCGTGCGGTCATCGCCGACGCCGACCAACTCGCAGAGCTCGAGGTCGCGGCGCGCCATCACCTCATCGATCAACGCGGCGGAGCCGCGCTGCTCGCCGAGCAACCCGCCGTGGGTGATTGGGTGCCGGCCATCGAGGATCACGCTCGCTGGATCGGTGTCGGAGTTCTCGACGACTTCGTAGTCGGCTACCTCGAACTGGCGGTCACCGGTGATATCGCGATGGTGCGCCAGGTGTACGTGCAGCCAGAGGCGCGCGAACTCGGCTTCGGCGACGGGTTGCTCGATGCCGCTCGCCAGGAGGCCCAACGGCACGGCTGCAGCGCACTCGAGGGCTTTGCACTGCCGGGTGACCGCGAGACGAAGAACCTCTACGAGCGGGCCGGGATCACGGCCCGCAAGATCATCGTCTCGACCCGTCTGTAGCGCGCTGCGGCCGTCAGGTCGCCTGCCAGTTGGGTGCCCGCTTCTCGATGAACGCAGCCAGTCCTTCCTTGGTGTCGTCGGAGGCGAGGATGCCCGCAAAGGCCTCGGTGGTCATCTTCTTCAGCGTCTCGTCGTCCTCGTAGGCCGACGCCAGCACGACCTTGCGACTGGCGCGGACGGCGAGGGGAGCGACGGCACAGATCTGATCAGCGAAGCGCATCGCCTCCTCGACGGCCTCGCCGGGCTCGACGATGCGGTTGACGAGGCCGAGTTCGTACGCCCGCTGTGCCGGCAGCGGCTCGCCGGTGAGGATCGCTTCCATTGCGGCCGCACGGCCGATCGCTCGAGGCAACCTGAACAGGCCGCCGGCACCGGCGATGAGGTTGCGCTTCACCTCGGCCAGCCCGAACGACGAGCGAGTGGTCGCCACGACGAGGTCTGCGGCCAACACGATCTCGCATCCACCTGCTGTGGCCAACCCATCGACCGCGACGATCACCGGCTTGTCGCGATCGCGGTACACGAAGCCGGCGAATCCGCCACGCTTGGTGTCGAGAGCTCGGGCCTGGCCGCTGGCGATCGCTTTCAGGTCGGCGCCGGCGCAGAACACCGGCCGCGCCTGACCCTGGGTGTTGGCAGTGAGGATGCCGACCCACACCTCGGGATCGGCTTCGAACCGATCGATCGCCTCCTCGAGAGCCTCGGCGACATCACCGTTGACCGCGTTGCGCGCCTCCGGCCGATTGAGTGTGATCAGGCCGACGCGGCCGCGTGCTTCGTACAGGACGGTGTCGCTCATCCCGCCGACTTTACGGTTGCCCGTTACTCGGCGGCGAACCCACGATCAGGGGTCCAGGTCGTGGTTTCCGTGCCGTCGTGAATCGTCAGTGACGATACGAACCGTC
>JBDTYA010000360.1:0-40243 GCA_040005915.1 Ilumatobacteraceae bacterium | reverse complement strand
TAGTTCATGTTCCAGTACACGAATCGGCTGAACGGGTTCATGTAGACCGTGCGGCTGTTGAGCCGGTGATCGGTGACGTCGTCGGCGAGGCCGCTGTGCTGGGTGAGACCGGTGACGATGTGGTGCCAGGCGCCGTACATCCGTGGCAGGCCGATGACCATCGCCGGCAGGATGCTGCCCGACTTCACGCACGCCACGATCACCGCCGCATAGATCACCAACCACACACGCGCCGTCCAATAGGTCTTCGGCGCCTCGGTCTCGGGGATGAAGGTGGCCTCGTCGGTCAGCAGCCGGCCCGAGGCGTGGATGAACATGTGCTCGAACGCCATGGGAACCGACACGAGACCGAGGAAGTCGGCGGCGATACGACCGAGGGCCGGTGGTCGCTGGGTGACGATCTCGGGATCGCGCCCGACGACGATCGTGTCGGTGTGGTGCCGGGCGTGGCTCCAACGCCACACGGTCGGGTCGCGCATGATCATGAAGCAGGCGATGTAGTACACGACGACGTTCATCCACCGAGTCCTGAACGCGGTGCCGTGGCCGCACTCGTGCCAGCGGGCATCCGAGGCCGAGCCGTACAGCACGCCGTACACGGCGAAGCTCAGCAACGACCACACCGAGAACCACAGGTACACGCCCACGCCGCCGAACAGCACGAGCAGCCCGAACCACAGCAGTGTGTCGCGGATGGCCGGACCGTTGCGGCGGGCCATCAGTTCCTTCATGCGCTTGCGCGGCACGTCGGTGCGATACCACTGGGCCTGCGACAGACCGCTCTCGACGGCGCGACGCGAATCCTCGCCGATCATCGAGTAGTCACGCTGGAGGAATGCGGCCATCAGACGTGATCGTAGCGGGCGGCTTCGATCGGGCAAGATTGCTCGGCCCATCATGAACCTGCAACGTCGAAGAATCACCCCCGGCATCACGCGAGCTGTCGTCCCGCTCGCCACGTGCGTCGTTGCCGGCCTGACCGCAGTCTCGTGCGCGTCGCCCGATGGCGGGCGACCTACCACGGGGCCGGCAACAACTCCGGTGGCGCCCGTGGCCATCACCGATGCTGCGGTGCAGATCGCGGCGACGGGGTGCGGTCCGGTCGAGGTTCACGGCGCCGGGTTGATGGTCGCCGACGGGAAGATCGCCACGGTCGCCCACGTGGTTGCCGGCGCGAAGACGATCGAGGTGCGTGGCGCACACGGCAAGCTGAACGCAACCGTGGTCTTCTTCGATCCGGTGCTCGACCTCGCCGTCCTGAAGGTCGACGCCGGGTTCGCTCCGGTGATCCCCATCGGATCGGCGAACGCCGGCGACAGCGGCAGCGTCGTGGTGTATCGCGACGACGCCCCGGTCGTGCTACCCGCCAGCGTCCAGCGACCGGTCAACATCCGCACTGCCGACATCTACGGACAGGACAAGCACATCCGGCCGGGCTTCGAGCTGAACCTCAAGATCCAGGCCGGCGACTCGGGAGCAGTGGTGGTGATGAACGGCAGGGCGGTCGCGCTCGTGTGGGCGACGAGCCACAGCGTGACCGGTCGGGCGTGGGCGATGCGCGCTTCGCTGCTCCAGGGTCACACATCGGCCGACACCATGGTTGCGAACGGCGATTGCGTGTGACGGGCGAAATGCCGGCACACACCACCGAACCACCTCCACTGAACCGGGTGATCATCATCTCGCGGCGGTGACTTGGATCAACATCGAGGTCTCGGGATGCAGCACCGGGGCGCTGAAGCCGACTGCGGCCAGTTGCCGGCCGGTCAGCTGCAGCCCGTTCTCGACCCACGTCGGCTGGCGCCGGGCGCGGCCCCAGCGTTGCCCGGCGACCGGGAGGACGACGACTTCGTACGTGCGGTCTGGATCGAGCCCGGCGAGCCGGATCGGGGCGGTGTGCAACGACGGGCCGGAACGCAACCGGGTGCAGGCGAACACCGCTTCCGAGCGATCCGCGGCAACCACGCCATGCACCATCACCGTCGGATCGGGATGGTCGAGCCGCGTGACCGTGCCGTGATGCAGCAGTGGCCGAAGGCGCTTGTGGATCGCGATGATCTCGGCCAGCGCGGCCCGGTCGTCGTCGGAGGCCTTCAGCAGGTTCCACTCGATTCCCAACGATCCGAACATCGCCGCGATCGCCCGGAACGCCAGGCCGTGCGATCGGCCGGTGGTGTGCGCAACCGGCGAGCCGATGTGGCTGCCCATCAGCTCCGGTGGGAACAGCAGCGAGAACCCGCGCTGGATCTCCTGCCGATCGAGGGCGTCGATCGAGTCGCTCGTCCAGGCGCGATCGGTGCGTTCGAAGATCCCGAAGTCGACTCGGCCTCCCCCTGACGCGCATGTCTCGAACTCGACACCCGGATGTGCGGCACGCAGGCGATCGAACAGCGCATACACACCGAGCGTCTGCCGATGGACACCGGCGCGTCCATGCGATGTCGCGGCGACGAGATCGCGATTCATGTCCCACTTGACGTACGCGATCTCGTGGTCGCTCAGCAGCGCGTCGAGGTGACCGAACAGATACGCGACGACCTCGTCGCGGCCGAGGTCGAGCACCAATTGATTGCGACCGAGCACCGCTGGATAGCGCTCGTCGACCAAGGCCCATTCGGGGTGCGCACGGTAGAGGTCGCTGTCTGGGTTGACCATCTCCGGCTCGACCCAGATGCCGAACTGCATACCCAGGCCGCGCACGTGATCGATGATCGGAGCCAGGCCGAGTGGCCATACCGCGGGGTCGACCCACCAGTCACCCAGCCCGGCGCGGTCGTTGCGGCGGCCATGGAACCATCCGTCGTCGACGACGAATCGCTCGACGCCGCAGGACGCGGCGATGTCGGCGAGGGCGCGCAGGTTGCCGAGATCGTGATCGAAGTAGACCGCCTCCCAGATGTTCAACAACACCGGACGCGGTGACGACGGGTGCTGGGGCCGCGCTCGCAGGAAATCGTGGAAGCAGTTCGACACGGCGTTCAACCCGTCGGCGGCGTAGGCCGCGTACACGACGGGCATCTCGTAGCTCTCCCCCGGCGGCAGGGCGATCTCCCCCGAAGCGATCAGCTCGCCCATCTGCACAGCGCGCCGGCCGTCGGTCACCGAGTCGCAGACGATCTCGAAGTTGCCGCTCCACCCGATGTGGCATCCCCAGACCTCGCCACTGTGCTCGCCGAAACCGGCGGTGCCCGCGAACACGACCGGCAGTCGTTCGTGCGACGTCTTGCCGCGGCGATTCTCGATCGTCAGGCAATTGCCGATCCACGGCGTGCGGGTCTGACCGAACTCGTTCGTCCACCGCCCGCCAACAGTCAACAGCTCCTGAGCCTGCGATGGGAGGGGAAGTGTCAGCCGCAACGCGTCCAGCGAGTAGTCGGTGTCGCCGTCGTTGGAGATCGCTGCCGAGAACGTCGCCACGCCGGTGGCGTGCAGCGTGGCGACGATGCGCAACGACAACTCGGCGGCGTCGTCGACGAGCACGAACTCAGCTGTGCGCTCCGCGACCGCGCAGGACCGTTGCCTGAACTGCGGGGCGAAGTCGCCGCCGCCGGGTCGATGGCCCTCGAGACCGGGACTGCCGAACCAGCCGCTGCTCGCCTCGGCGAACAGGCCGAGCGGCGCATCGATGTCGAGACCGCCGTTGGGAACAGGGCGCTCGACGGCGTCGAGGATGTGCGGGTCGACGTCGCCCAACGGCGCGCCCCAATGGACGACGCACGGCATGCCACCCCGGCATGCGAGCAACATGCTCGACCGCCCGTCGGTGAGGTGCACGAACGACGGGTCACTCATCGGGAAGGAAGCCCTTCGCGATCGCCGGTCGGAGCTGTCGTCGCCGCGGTGGCGGGGCGGTCATGATCGCACCATACCTCTGCGGGCATCGGCCGATTTCGACCACCACGTTCACGGCGGCGATGGTCACGATTTGGCGTCGGCCCAGCTGTGGATCGTGCTGACCTCGGCGACGAAACGCACCGCATCCGACGGTGCCCAATGGCGTGCCGCGTCATCGAGGCAGTCGACGATCAGTTCGGTCACCGCGGCGGCGTTGCCGATGGGCGCGTGCACCAGCAGCTCGTCGTGCAGGCACAGGACGATCCGGGCGTCGAGTGCCGCCGCCCGGGCACGCACCGTCACCGCCCACACCTTGAAGAACTCGGCCGCCGCGCCCTGCACCATCGCGTTGCGGCCGTAGCGGCCCTGGGCGGCCGATCGGCTGCGGCTCTCGCGGTCGTTGAACTCGCTCCCGCCGGTCGAGCCCATCCTGACCAACCGCCCTCCATAGGTGCGGATGTCGCGGCCGACCTGCCCGGCGAGATCGGCGTCGGTCAGGTATCGCATCGCCACCGGATAGGCGGACTCCAGGCCGCGCAACGCCGCGGCGCCGTGACCGGTGGTCTGGCCGTACATCGCGCCCAGCACGGCGACCTTCGCCGTCGCCCGGTCGACGCCGAGTTGTCCGGCGACGGGTTGGTACATGTCGTCCTCGGTGGTCGCCTCGGCGAGGGCGGCATCGCCGGAGACAGCGGCCAGGATGCGCGGCTCGATCTGGCCGAGATCGGCGCGGACGAAGACATGGTCCGCCTCGGCGATCACGGCAACGCGCAGGTTCGCCGGCATGTTGTGCAGACCGGCCGACGCCGTCATGCGACCCGCTGCCCCATCGCAACCCGACCACTCGCCGCGCAGGCGACCGTCGACACCGAGGTGCTCGTCGAGCCAGCCGTAACCGAACGTCGTCGATATCCGTTCGGCCTTGCGCCATTCCAGCAGGGCGTCGATCAACGGGTGCGTGCCGCGGATGGCCTCCAAGCGCCACGCCCGGGTGTCGGGCAACTCGACACCGATGCCACGCAGCAACGATTTCACGTGCCCCGGATTGCGGAGATCGCACGACTGGTTGGAGGCGTGACTCAACACCCGCGAATCACGTTCCCGGCGTTGCTCTGCGGCGTCGGCGTCGGACTTCGGGCGAGGACCGACGAACGAGGCGACGAGCGACTCCGCCGCACCGCGGTCCATCGGTAGTCCGTCCGCCGACAACTCCGCGCAGAGCAGTTCCGCCGCTGATTCGGAGCGGACCGTCGACGACGCCCGCGGCCGATCCTCGATTGCCGACACGCGTGCCTCCTGGAGAGTGGCCGCCCGCTCGGCCAGCCGAGCCCATTGTTCGAGACGCTCAGTCGTCCACTCGAAGTCGGGCGCCAACCACTCCGGCTTGACATGGCCGTCGTCCCGGACCGCGCAGTCCGGGTCGCCGTCGTCGGGCACGGTGAACAGGTCGACCGGGGCGACGGTGGGCAGATCGTCACCGAGATCGTGCAGGCCCGCCCACGCCCGCGCCGCGTCCATGCGCCATCCGCCGACCAGCAGGCGCTGCACGGCGGAGATGTCCCAGCACTTGCGAACCCGAAGTCCGCCGGCCACCAGAGCGCCGATGGTTGCCGAGCCCCACACGACCCAGCGGGGCCGGAACTCGTCGTCGACCCGACGAACGACCTCGACCGGGGACAGATCACGGCACGACACCACCGAACCGTCGCGGGTGGCGAACGCGACCCCCACGCCAGGCTCTATAGCCAGGGCGAGAAGGGCTCCGCGATCGAGATCCAGGCGTCGCAGGGCGACGACGGTCTCTTCGATTATCACCTCATCAAATTACAGGTCGACACCGAACTGCTTCAGGAACGTCAACAGGTCGTCGGCATGCTCTTCCTCGACAGCCAGGATGCCCTCCATCAGCCGCCGGGTGGTGATGTCGGTGTCGCCCAGCCAACGGACGATCTCGCTGTACGAAGCGACGGCGATCCGCTCTGCGACAAGATCTTCCTTGATCATGTCGACGAGGTCGGTGCCCTCGACGTACTCGGCGTGGCTGCGCGCGACGAGCGTCGCCGGGTTGAAGTCGGGCTCGCCCTGCAACTGCACGATTCGGGCCGCGATCTGGTCGGCATGCCCCTGCTCTTCAGTGGCGTGCTGCAGGAACTCTGCCGCAACAGAGGCCGAGTTGATCCCTTCGGCCATGAAGTAGTGGCGCTTGTAACGCAGCACGCAGACGAGTTCGGTGGCCAGCGCCTCGTTCAGCACCTTGACGACCCGCTCGCTGTCGGCGCCGTAGTTGGCGGTCAACGGGCCTTGCTCGATGTGCTTGCGTGCGTTCTTGCGCAGGGTCTCGATATCTGACAGGTGATCGCCTACACCGGTACCGCTCATGAGTCGCTTCTTTCGGGTTTGAGTCGTGGGTTGCGGCCATCTTTGTACCCGAGCAGGTGACGCCTCAAACGCCACCGGCCATGCAGGCGACCGATCGACCTTCCATCTGCCCACACGATTGAGCGATGATGACGGTGTGGCGAACCCTCGAACGCGAATCTCGGCATCTGTCATCGACTCGGGCGACCCGCGCGCTCTCGCGACGTTCTACGAGCGCCTCCTCGGGTGGATGGTGGTCGTCAGCGAACCGGCCCGGCCCGGCGAACCGCCCGAGGACGGCTGGGTCATGCTGCGCTCGCCCGAGGGCGGCACGGGCCTGTCGTTCCAATACGACCCCGGATACACGTCACCCGTCTGGCCGGCCGGCGCCGGCCAGCAGCAGATGATGGTGCACCTCGACATCGCAGTCGAAAACCTCGACAAGGGCGTGGCCTTCGCCAAGGGCCTCGGCGCCGAGCTCAGCGTGCACCAACCGCAGGACGACGTGAGAGTCATGCTCGATCCGGCGGGGCACCCGTTCTGCCTGTTCGTGGGGCCGGTCTGATGGGCGCGCCGGACGACGACCGCTGGTTAGCCGGCGCCGCGTACATCGACGGTGGGTTCTGTCCGATCGCCGAGGCCAAGATCTCCGTGCTCGACATGGGCGTGACACGCTCGGACTGCACGTACGACGTCGTCAGCGTTTGGGACGGTCACTTCTTCCGCCTCGACGACCACCTCGATCGCTTCATGCACAGCGTGTCGCAACTGCGCCTCGACATCGGGATGACCCGCACGCAGCTCGACTCGGTACTGCACGAGATCGTCGACCGGGCCGCGCTGCAGCGCGCCTACGTGTCGATGACATGCACGCGTGGGCGGCCCGCGCCCGGCAGTCGCGACCTGCGATCGTGCCGCAACAACTTCTACTGCTTCGCCGTGCCGTACATCTGGGTCAGCCCCGAGGAGCAGCAGAAGACCGGGGCGAGCATGTGGATCAGCGAGATCCCGCGCATCCCACCGGAAAGCGTCGATCCGTCGGTCAAGAACTACCACTGGCTGGATCTCGACATGGCCCAGTTCGACGCATACGACCATGACGCCCAGATGGTGGTGCTGCGCGATCTGAGCGGAGCCATCACCGAGGGTCCCGGGTACAACATCTTCGCGTTCGTCGACGGCCGCTGGTTGACCCCGAAGTCGGGCACGCTGCAGGGTGTCACCCGACGCACGCTGATCGACCTCTGCGCGGAGACCGACACCCCCGCCGAGGAAGGGCCACTGACCGTCGAAGACCTGCTGCGCGCCGACGAGGTGTTGACGTGCACCACAGCCGGTGGCGTCATGCCGGTCACCAAGCTCAACGGATCTCCGATCGGCGACGGCAACGTCGGCCCGCGCACGACCGAGCTCCGCGACCGGTACTGGCAGCGCCACGTCGATCCCTCCTGGTCGACACCTGTCCGCTACACGCACGCCTGACACGGCCTGACACAGACATGGCAACCGGCTTCCTGCACCCGGGGGCGATGGGCGCCTCGCTGGCCGCGGCCTGCCGCGGAGATCGGCTGTGGTGCAGCGATGGTCGATCCGACGCCACTCGCCGCCGGGCGAGCGCCGCGGGTTTGCAAGATGTGGGTTCGCTCGAATCGCTCGTCGCCCGCGCCGACGTGATCGTTTCGGTGTGTCCCCCGGCCTCGGCGATCGACGTGGCCGGCGCCGTCGCTGTCGCCGGTTTCACGGGGGTCTACGTCGACGTCAACGCGGTGTCGCCGGCAACGGCGCGGTCGATCGGTGCAAATTTCGACCGGTACGTCGACGGTGGGGTTGTCGGTCCTCCGGTGAAGGCAGCGGGCTCGACTCGGCTCTACCTCGCGGGCCAAGAGGCGGCCGATGTGGCCGAGCTGTGGGGCGCCAGCGCGTTGGAGACGCGGGTCGTCGATGGCGGCGCCGGTGCGGCGTCGGCCGTCAAGATGTGCTTCGCGGCATGGACAAAAGGGACGGCCGCACTGCTGTTGGCCATCCGTGCGCTCGCCGTCGCCGAACGAGTCGAAGAGGCGGTGTTGGCCGAATGGGCGACGTCGATGCCTGGCCTCGCCGAACAGTCGCAGCGCGCCGCGACCAACAACGCACCGAAGGCGTGGCGGTTCGCGGGCGAGCTGGACGAGATCGCCGCCGGCTTCGCTGCGCACGGGCTGCCCGACGGATTCGCGTCGGCCGCGTCCGAGACGTACGCGCGGCTCGCCGGCTTCAAGGACACCGAAGGCGTGACACTCGACGACGTCGTCCACGCGTTGCTCGCCGCCCAACAAATGGGCTCCAACCCAAGTCGCGGTTGAAACGGCGCACCGCAGGCATGCCGCCTCACGCCGCCGAGGCGGAGCTCGAGCCTCGTATCCCGAGCCTCATAGCCCGAGCCTCGTTGGGCGCGATTTCGGCACTGCCAGTACCGAGCCCGCGCCCGACCGTACTGGGTGGGCGCGATTTAGGCACTGCCAGTACCGACCCCGCACCCAACCAACTCGTTGGGCGCGATCTAAGCACTGCCAGTACCGACCCCGCGCCCGACCGAACTGGTCGGGCGCGATTTCGGCACTGCCGGTACGGGGCTCG
Organism: Ilumatobacteraceae bacterium; assembly: GCA_040005915.1. Taxonomy (GTDB): domain Bacteria; phylum Actinomycetota; class Acidimicrobiia; order Acidimicrobiales; family Ilumatobacteraceae; genus JAENVT01. The sequence goes on along the minus strand of JBDTYA010000360.1, from coordinate 31,438 downwards.
CGCCCGACGACGGTCCGACGTAGGCTCGGCCGACCAGAGTGAGGGCGAGTCGAGGAGGACGCGTGGGGATGGACAGGCTCGACGGCAAGGTGGCGATCGTGACCGGTTCCTCGAGTGGCATCGGCGAGGCGACCGTGCGACGGCTCGCCGATCTCGGGGCCGGCGTTGTCGTCAACTCGTCATCGTCGGTCGAGGCGGGCCGTGCGGTCGCCGCATCGCTGCCGACCGAAGCGCTCTACGTCCAGGCAGACATCAGCGATCAGGCGCAGGGGCACGAGCTGATCGAGCGGACCATCGAAAGATTCGGGCGACTCGACATCCTCGTGAACAACGCCGGGTGGACGACGCGCATCGCGCACACCGATCTCGACGCGCTCACCGACGAGATCTTCCGCAAGACCTTCGAGGTCAACGTGTTCGGAACGTGGTGGCTCACCAAGGCGGCGATGCCCCACCTCCGTGAATCGCCCGACGCCAATGTCGTCACCATCACCTCGATCGCCGGGGTGCGTGCGATCGGTTCGTCCATCGCTTATGCGATGTCGAAGGCGACGCTGAACCACATGACGGCCCTGCTCGCAAAGGCCTGTGGACCCGTGCGGGTCAATGCCGTCGCGCCAGGCCTGGTCGCCACTCCGTGGACGTCGCAGTGGGATGACCAACACGCTTCGATCGCAGCTGTCGCGCCGCTCCATCGCTCGGCGACACCCGAGGACTGCGCCGAGGCCGTGATCGGGTTGATCCGCAACACGTACATCACCGGCCAGGTGATCGTCGTCGATGGCGGCATCACGCTCGTCTGGTGAACATTCGATGATTGGCTACGCCCGCGACGCGGGTACTCCAGGGCATGGCGTCTCTTCAGGATCATGTCGCCCAGCCGTTCTCCGACACCCGGTCTGCCGCGGTAGAGGTCCGACCTACCGGCGCGGCGCGCGACGTGCCGGGTATCGGGTAGCCATGGCACGATCACTGTGGACCGGCTCGATCAGCTTCGGGTTGGTCAACGTGCCCGTCAAGGCCTACACGGCCGTCCGCGATCACGACGTGCACTTCCACCAACTCGACAAGAAGTCCGGCGCCCGGATTCGCTACAAGAAGGTCTCCGAGGAGACCGGCCGCGAGATCGACGGTGACGACATCGCGCTGGGCTTCGAGATACGCAAGGGCCGCTACGTCACGTTCGACGACAAGGAGATGGAAGCGCTACGGCCGACGTCGAGCAAGGTCATCGAGGTCACCGACTTCGTAGCGCTCGAGGACATCGATCCGATCTTCTACGAGAGCACCTACTGGCTGGCGCCGGAGGGCGAGGGGGCGACCAAGAGCTACCAACTGCTGGTCGCGGCGATGGAGGATCAGCAACAGGTCGGCATCGGCACCGTGGTGTTCAGGGACAAGCAACACCTCGCCGCTGTCCGTCCCCTCGATGGTGTGCTGGCGATGTCGACGATGCGCTTCGCCGACGAAGTGGTCGCCCGATCCGACATCGAAGGACTGCCGCGACGCACGAAGCCCGATCCGAAGGCCCTGAAGATGGCGAAGCAGTTGATCGAAGGACTCTCGACGGACTGGGATCCGAAGCAGTATCACGACACCTACACCGACGCACTTCGCAAGCGCATCGCGGCCAAGGACAAGGGTAAGGGTAAGGAAGTGTTCGAAGACGCCGAGGAACCCAAGGGCCGAGTTCTCGACCTGATGGCCGCGCTCGAGGCCAGCGTCGACGCCGCCAAGAAGCGTCGCACGCCCGCCGGGTCACACAAGCCGACGAGCAGAGCCGCCCGAAAGGCCGTTTGACCAATGGCGGCCAAACGGGCCGAGCCGGCCGAGCGAGCACAGCCGTCAAAGCCACCGCCGGAGCGACTGAAGCGATATCGCCAGAAGCGCGACTTCGAGGTCACGTCGGAGCCTGTCGGTTCGTCGGCGCCGGTCCAGGACGGCCACCGTTTCGTGGTGCAGCGTCACCGGGCCTCGCGGCTGCATTACGACTTCCGTCTCGAAGCCGGCGGGGTCCTGTTGAGCTGGGCAGTGCCGAAGGGGCCCACGCTGGATCCCGACGTGAAGCGGATGGCTGTTCACGTCGAGGACCACCCGTTGGAGTACTTCGACTTCGAGGGGGTCATCCCTTCCGGCGAGTACGGCGGCGGTGATGTGATCGTTTGGGACTGGGGCACGTGGTCGATCAGCGACGGCGCGGATCCCATCGAGGCAACCGAAAAGGGCGATCTGCACTTCGACCTCGACGGCGAGAAGCTGCACGGCCACTTCGCGCTCGTTCGACGGAGTGGGCGTGGCGGCAAGGAGCAATGGCTGCTGCTGCACAAGCACGACGAACATGCCGTGAAGGGCTGGGAGCCAGAGGACCATCCGCGATCGGTGAAGACCGGTCGGACCAACGACGAGGTCAAGACCGCACCAGCGGCAACTTGGTCGAGCTCGACGATGTGGGCGGCGCCGAACGCCGACGAACTGGCTGCGCTCGACGCTCTCGGCGCCAAGGGGACGTGGGAGTTGGGCGGCCTCGCCGTGCAGCTCACGAACCTCGACAAGGTCTTGTTCCCCGCCGCCGGCGAACTCGGTGCGCTGACGAAGCGCGACCTGGTGCGCCACTACGCCTGTCTTGCGCCGGCCATGCTGCCCTACCTGGCCGACCGGCCGGTCAACATGCACCGATTCCCCGACGGCATCGCCAAACCGGGCTTCTGGCACAAGGCGGTGCCCAATCATGCCCCCGAGTGGTTGCGGCGGTTTCACTACGACGATGCCGGCAGGGGCGAGACGCAGGAGTACCTGGTGCTCGACTCCCCCGCGGCGCTGGCCTGGGTCGCCAACTACGGCGCCGTCGAACTGCATCCGTGGACGTCGACCGCCGAGCACCCGCACCAACCGTCGTGGGCGATGATCGACATCGACCCGGGCGATTCGAGCAGCTTCGACGACGTGCTGGTGCTGGCGCGACTGCACCGCACGGCACTCGAGCACGTGGGGGTCGACGCCTGCCCGAAGGTCACAGGGAAACGTGGCGTGCAGATCTGGGTACCCGTCGCCGACGGTTCGACCTTCGACGACACGAGAAGCTGGGTCGAACGCCTGTCGCGGATCGTCGGCGCCGCGGTGCCCGAGATGGTCAGTTGGGAATGGGGGGTGGCGAAGCGCGGCGGCAGGATCCGGCTCGACTACACCCAGAACGCGATCAACAAGACACTCGTGGCACCGTTCAGCACACGGCCCGCCGGCGGAGCGCCCGTCTCGGTGCCGATCCGGTGGGACGAGCTCGACGACCCCGAGCTACGACCCGATCGATGGACGATCCGCACGATCGCCGACCGGTTGGCAACGACGGGAGATCCATTGGCGCCGTTGATCGGTACGCAGCAACGGCTACCGAGTCTGTAGAACGTGGGTGTCGACTGCTCGTTGCCGGAGGAGGTGGTGGGGCAACATCACGACGAGGTGATCGTCATCGCCCGTGTCCGCATCGAGACCGACAACTCCTGAGCAGTACGCCGAGTCAGCCAACAGCGGTGTAACGCGATCGTCGATTCGGCACCGCGATTGAGGTTGACCGATCTGGCGCCGAGCCCGTCGAACCCGGCGCCAGTCGCGACATCGATCATCGGCGCACCAAGTCGGTTGTTGCCGAGGAACCATGCCCAGGCCCGATCCACGCTGCCCGCGGCGTCGGTGTCGCCGGTGGCGATCAGCCAGGCCGACTGGGCGTCGGCCATCGCCGCCGCCTCGAGCGGTTGTTCGTCGCCCGACCAGCGCAGCTCCCTTGCGTCGCTGAGGCCGCGGTGACCGGGGAACCGGTAGTAGCGCCCCTGCAGGCACAGTTCGTCGAACCAGCGCAACATCGTCCCACCGTTGGCGACCATCGTTCGTTCGCCGAGAAGATGGCCGACACGGAGCAGAGCCTCGGGAACCCGCGCGTTGTCGTATGTCAACCGTGGCTCGCACCACTCCCACGACGGATGATCCGATGGAACCCATTGGCGCAGGGTTGCGGAGATGCGTTCGAGATCGTCCACCAGTGCCGGGTTCGAGGGTGTGGCGGCTACCAAGCCGAGCGCCGCGTAGGCCAGTGTCCGGCTGGGCCAAGCCGGCGACACCGACGGGCCCAACGTGTTCAGCAGATCGTTCGCCTCAGTTGTGAACGCACCGTCGATCGCAGCGAGCTCGCCCAATCCCCAGATGGCCCTGCCGACGTGATCGCCGAGGTACGGCTCGTCGAGCCACCGACGATCCCACGACATGAAGTTGCGCATGTTTCCGTCCCCGCCGGCCGCCGCAGCATGGAGGAAGGAGAGCAGGCGGCTCACCGTCGCGTGCCAGCTCTCGTCGCCGGTAGACACGGCGAGGTGCCCGATGATCGGCAGCATCCGCGCTGCATCGTCGACGCAGTATCCGTGCTCGACACGCGGCACGTTGAAACGAGCGTGTTGGAAGACGGCGGTGTCGTCGCACAGCGTGCGCAGGTGCTTCGAGTCGGGTTGCATCATCAGCGTTCGCGAATCCGGCCGGTCGGGCATGGTCTGCAAGGACACCATCGGGCCCCGCGCTGCGTTCGCAAGTACGGATCTCAGGGCAGCGCCGACGGTTGGCCAGGCAAGTTGCGACGAGGCCTGCCGGGCCGCTTCACGCGCCGAGTCGCCGACCGGGCCGAGTAGCCGATGGATCGCATCGGCGAACGCTTCGTCGTCGCCGAAATCGACCAGCAGCCCTGCGCCGTCGGCCAGTACGTCGCGGGCGTAGCGATACGGCGTGCTGGCGATGGCGCACCCGGCGGCGAGCGCGAACGTCAGCACGCCCGACACGCTCTGGTCCTCCCCCCGGTACGGCGTGCACACGACCCGCGAGATTCCGAGCACGGCGGCGAGCTCGTCGAGTGCGAGGAAGCGATCCAGGAAGATCACGCGGCCGGTCAGACCGAGGTTGTCGACCAGTTCGGCCAGACAGCGCCGATAACGCTCGCCATCGCGCTTGACCACCTCCGGATGGGTGCGCCCGGCGACGACATAGTGCAGGTCGGGATGTTCGGAGGTCAACAACGCCATTGCCTGGAGGGCCAGCTCGATCCCCTTGCCTTCCGAGAGCAGGCCGAACGTCGACATCACCGGCACGTCCTCGGGGATCGAGAGCCATCGACGAGCCGCGGCGACGTCGATCTCGGCAAACAGCTCGGCGGGCGCTCCGTGCGGAACCACCTGCAGCAACCGAGCGGGCACCAGTTCTTGCTCGAGGAGGAGCCGCCGTGCCGTGGCGGTGAAGACCGTGACCGCCGCCGCCCCGCGGCACAGCTCCTGGACAACTTTCGACCGCTCCTCGCCGAACCACGGGAGCACGGTGTGCAACGTGACCACGTAGGGGATCGTCAGCTCGGAGACGAGGTCGAGGATGAAGTGCCCGGCTTCGCCCCCGAAGATTCCGAACTCGTGCTGGATCAGCACCACGTCACAGCCCATCGCGTTCAGGCGATGTGCGGCCTCCACGTACGAAGCCGGATCATCTCGTTCGATGGACACTGTGCCCAGCTCTTCGTCGCGCCCGACCGAGACCACGGTCGTGTCGGTGTCATTGAGTTCGAGAGCCATCTCGACGTCGGCCGTGAACGTGGCAATGCCACACCGTGTTGGCGGATACGTACCGACGATCGCAACGTGCATGACTGCCTACGTACCCACCCGATGAGGGGTTCAATCGGCAGTGATGTCGAAGTTCTCACCGACCACCGAACGGGCCAGATCGCTGAGCGGCCGCTGGTGATTTCGTGCGTATGTGCGCAATCTTTCGAAGGCCGTGTCGATGTCGACGCCAAGGCGTTCGGCGATGACACCCTTGGCCTGCTCGATCCGGATCCTGCTCGACAGAGCCGACTGCAACTGAGCCGAGGCCAGCCGCGAGGCGTGCACTGCGCGCTCCTGCAAGAGGCCGATCGTTGCCATTCGGGCGAGCGCACCGACCAACGCCAGGTCGGCCTCGTGCATCAGCCCGGGCGCAGCCCGCAGCAGGCTGAGCGCGCCGACGCTGTCGGCGCGGAGACGCATCGGGATGCTGTGGACGGAGCGGAACCCGACCGACAGGGCCTGGGTGGAAAACGTCGACCATCGGCCGTGTTCGGCAGCCAGGTCGGCGCTGGACACGGGCAGCCCGGTCGTGAACGCCTCGAAGCACGGGCCGTCGCGGTTCTGTAGCTCGTACAACTCGAGCAGGCGGGTACGCTCGGTCGACGATGCCACGACCTGTAGGTTGCCGTGGCCGTCGGTGACCATGATGCCGACCTCGTCGGCGTCGACGAGCGAGACGCATCGCTCGCTGAGCATCCCGAGGAACTCGATCACGTCGTAATCGTCGATCAGGGTGTCGGCGAGCTGCACCATCGTCTCGACCACCAGGGATTCGCGTGCCACCCGTAGGTTGCGGTTCACCTCAGTCATGGTTCCATGCCTCGAGGCGCAGCCGCCGGCTGACGATCTCGCCGGCCACGTCGGCCATACCCCGTTCGGCGGCGAACGCGAATGCACGCAGCCGCAGCATGGCCTCGTCGACGCTGATCCCGAGTTGGACGGCCGTCATACCGGTGGCATGGTGCACGACCGCCAAGTGTGCCCACCCCTGCTGCGGTTCCCCCGACAGATCGAGAGTCTCGCTCTGGTCACGGTGGTTCGAAGTCTTGATCGCCAGGGCAGCCATGTCGGCGAGGATCAGGGCATCGTCGACCTCGCTATGGGTGAGCGGTCGCGGCTCGAGCGAGTACAGGTCGAGCGCCCCGATCGTCTCGCTGTCGACGATCAGGGGAAAGCCGTAGACCGCCCGGGCGCCGAGATCCAGCACAGCCGGGGAGAACCTCGGCCAGCGCACCAGCGCGGAGCGGCTGCCCAGATCGGGTTCGAGCGCCGGCTGCCTCGTCGCTATGGCCTCCATGCATGGGCCTTCGCGGACCATGGCTTGCGTGGCTTCGATCTCCTTGGCGATGTCGTCGGACGCACCCAGCGATCGATGCGTCGTCGTTGTCACCAGCGACACCCCGGCTCCATCGACGTCCATCGCCTCGGGGCAGACGAGACAGATGAGCAACGGCACGGGCAACGAACGATCGATGTGACGCGCTTGCACCATACCGAGCAGCCGTTCGAGCCGACTCTCGTTCATTCGCACCTCCCTCGGGTGTCAATCTAATGCGTTACAGCGAGTTGGGCCCCTGCTGGTCGACGGGCTCGTCGATGATGGTCAACGCCTTCACGAGCCCGGTCACCTCGAGCAACCGCCGAACCCGCCGGTGCGGGTTGACAAGCTCGAAGGTGACGCCGCGTTGGGCGGCCGACTGCGCACCGAGGATGATCGCCTTGATGGCCGACGAATCGGCGAACGACAGGCCCGACAGCTCGAGGCGGACGATCGGCCTGCCGGCAGACGTGGCGTCTCGCAGAACCTGAGCCACCCGGTCGGCATCGGCCATATCGAGTTCGCCGGCGAGTCGCACAACAATGGCGCTCGCCGTCGTCTCGAGGTCGACTGCGCACGACGTGAGGCTGAGTTGCGTAGCGACATCGCTCACGTGGGAGTGAAGTTCCATTCGTCCTCCGGGCAGGGTCTGGGCACGGCACACGAGATGTGTGTCGTCACCATATCGGGTGAATTGAGACGCCGCCAGAGCCGTTGGTGACCGCAAAGGGGCAAGGCTCTCGGCGTGAGCGCAAGGCGGGGCGCCGAGGCGTCATCGACCGGTTTTGATCCTCGTCAGCGGGTCGGGTCGCCGGGTGTGACGCTGCCCGGCGCCAACCGGCACGGGGTTCAGCCGGGTTCGGTGGCCGGGTGCGGCGCAAACGTCGGCAGCGTGCCGCCGATACCGAGTTCGGCCATGTGCTCGACCGATTCGATCGTGGTCTCGTGTGTGGCCTTGTGCGGCAGGAACCGCAGCACGACCACCGCGGCGATCACCGACAGTGCTCCGCCGGCCGTGACGGCGAAGTGGATTCCGTCGAGGAAGGCGTGCTCGGCGGCCTCCCTGACGGCCGCGCCCCGAGTGCCGCCCAGGGCCTTGGCCTGATCCAGGGCGCTCGACAACGAGATACGCAGCGCAGAACGCGACGTGGCCGGGATCGCGTCGGCTGCAGCAGCGATCGAGTGGCTGTAGTGCGAGGCGGCGAGACTGCCGAGCACGGCAACACCCAGCGATGCGCCCAGCTCGCGGGTCGCATCGTTCATCGCCGACCCGGTGCCGGCGCGGCGTGATGGCACAGCTGACATGATCGATGCGGTCATCGGCGACATCGCCATCGCGATACCACTGGTCAGCGGCAGGATGCACAGGAACACATAGAGGTACGACGTGTCGGTCTCGAGGCCGCGGAACATGAAGAAGGCGAGCGAGAGCAGCAGCATCCCCGTCGCCACGACACGATGAGCGCCGAACCTCGCAGCCAGCTTGGGGGTGCGGGTGGCGACGATCACCATGATCGGTGACATCGGCACGAACCGCACTGCTGCACCGAGCGGGCTGTAGCCGAGGATCAGCTGGAAGTACTGGGTGATGAGGAACATCACACCGAACATCGCCAGGAAGATCAGGATCATCCCGCCGCTACCGGCGCTGAACGCGGCGTTGCGGAACAGGCTCATGTCGAGCATCGGTTCGTCGACGCGCAGTTCCCAGGCGATGAACAGCGCGATCACGATGGCACCGACGGCGAAGGCCAGGAGGGTGGCTCCACTGCCCCAACCCTTCTCCGGTGCTTGGATGAGGCCGTACACCAGGCTGGCGATCCCGACGGTCGACAGGACAGCGCCGACCGGGTCGAGGGGGGCTTTTTGCGGGTCGCGTGAGCGCGGTACCAGGAATCGGCCGGCCATTAGGGCCAGAGTGATGATGGGCACGTTGACGAGGAACACCGAGCCGTACCAGAAGTGTCCGAGCAGATAGCCGCTGGCCACCGGCCCGAGGGCGCCGGCTCCGCCACTGGTCGCCGCCCAGATGGCGATCGCCTTGGTCCGTTCGTGTGCGGGAAATACGTTGACGAGGATCGACAGGGTCGAGGGCATGATCAGCGCGGCCGCGCCGCCCATCAGTGCCCGGCAGGCGATCAGCTGCGTGATCGTCGTCGCTGCCGACGCCAGTGCCGCGCCGATCAGGAACAGCAGCAGACCGAGCTGCAACGCTCCCTTGCGGCCGAAACGATCGCCGATTGCCCCGGCGGAGAACAGCAGTCCGGCGAACACCAGTGAGTAGGCGGCGATGACCCATTGGAGCTGCGAGTTGCTGGCATGCAACCGCTCGGAAAGGGTCGGGATTGCCACGTTGAGGCTGGAGTTGCCGACCGAGACGATGATCAGGCTCAGGCACAGGACCGACAGCGTGTACCACCTCCGCGGATCGAGGTTGCCGATCATGGGTTGCGTCGAGGTGTCAGCCATGCAGGCGGAACGCTATTGGCCACGGCACATTTGGCACATATGACAGATGGCACGTGTGCATTCAGCGGTCAGTCATATGATCTTCTCGTGACAGCGACTGCGACCATCGGGCTACGCGAGATGAAGAAGCAGCGAACACGCACCGACATCGTGCGCATTGCGACTCGCATGTTCGCAATCCGCGGCTTCGACCACGTCACGGTCGAAGAGATCGCGGCCGAGGCCGAGATCTCGCACCGAACCTTCTACCGCTACTTCGCGACGAAGGAGGAGCTGGTTCTCGGCTCGCTGCAGCAGGGGCTCGTCGACTTCTCGACCGGCTTCACGCAGCGCCCACGAACGGAGTCGGTCATCGCCTCCGTCCGCGCCGTCATCATGGACCTCGCCGCCAACTACGAACACGATCTCGACAACGATCGCCATCGCGCCAAGCTCGTGCGCTCGACTCCATCGCTGCAACAACGCCAGCACGAACGGCACACGATTTTCGAGAGCACGATGGTTCCACTGATCGCCCAACGGCTGGGTGTCGATCCCATCGACGACATCCGCCCGGCGTTGATCGCCGGGTGTGCCGTGGCCTCGATACGGGTTGCGACGACGCATTGGCTCGCCGGCGGGGCTTCGCAGCCATTGCTGCCGATCGTCGAGCAGGCACTCAACATGTTGACGAAGGCGTTCGACAACGTGCGTTGACGGCAGCAGCCGGTCGGCGTTCAGCCGCCGTGCAGTCCGGCCACCTGCCTGGTCAGGTCCTCGAGTTGGCGCGAAACGCCGACGTTCGGCACGATCGGGCCGCAGTGTTGATCGCCGCTACCGGTCCGCCGGAAACCGCAGTCGCCGGTCGATGACAGCAGCGGCGAGGTCGTCGAGCCCGACACCGGTCGTGTAGGCGAGGCCGCGCATCGCCACGAGGGCCCGCTGTCCGGTCGTGTTCAGTTGAACCGCGACCATCCCGATGGCCTGATGAACCTCGATCCAATGTGTGCCGAGCTCGCTTGAATCGCCGAGGCCTTGCACCAACGGATCGGTGACATCGTGTCGGATGTGCATACGCGCCGCAGTGCCGCGGCAAGTGTTTCGGATCTGAACCAGTTCACAGACCTGGTTCGCGATCCACAAGGCATGGCCAGGGCGATCACCGGCATGCGGATGTCGTCGGCCGGCGAACGGATCGTCGATCTCGCCGATGTCGCCGATCTCGAGAACCGCATCGTCCGAGGCGACCCAGATCAATGCACTGTGCGTACCTGCGGAGTGGTCGATCGCCAATGCGGCAACGCCGATTGCCGCCTCGATGAACGCGGCCCGTTGGCGATCGGCGAAGCCCGCCACGCCGAGGTACCGATCGAGCAATCGTCCGAAATCGTCGGTCGTCGCGAAGGACAGGCTCGCCGCCGTGGAGGGCGCTGGAGGGAACTCCGTGTTCACGAGATCCGACAACTCCGTGGCGGAGTCGTAGTGGCGACTGATGGTGGCGATGCCGTTGTCCACGAGATATCTGTGGGTGCGGAAGGCCCCCTCGATCACGTCGGCGCTCATCGCCGAGATGTCGTATGGGCACAGCACCCACATGTCGACTGCGGTGCCGAAGGCGATGTTGGCGAGCGCCTCCTGAATGTGGCACTCGGCGAGCTGCGCGGCGTTGCGGCCCGGCCAGACCAGCTCCCCGATCCCCCTCAGCGGCAGGCCGTCACCACGGTGTTCCTCGATGAACGCCTCCCACGCGGTCAGGAGCAGTCCCGGGTTCCGACCCACCTGTGCCATGTCGGCGAACAGCACATCATCGGCCTCGTCCTGCAACTCGGAATGAAGCGCTTCAATTTTCGTTGCGCTGACAACCACGAAGGTCGGATAGCCGGCGGCGACGGCGTCCCGGACGAACCGCGATGCGAACTCCACGAACTCGCCTTGGCCGTTGTACAACACAGCCTCGTGGCGAAATCCGGGCTGTGTGCTCTCCTCCCGGAAGGGCTCAACAATGGTGGCGGCGGGCACAGGAAACTCCTCGGGACGTGGGTAGCCAAGGGTCCGGAGCTACGTGACCAGCGAGCGATGGCCCCGGTCGACATCGACGCTACACCCGACCGATCTACGGATGAGCAAGCGCGAGCGCCGACCACTCCCCCGACGACTGTCGATCGATCTCCACGAGCGGCCGGAGGAACCCGGCGACGAGGTCGCACTGTGGCGACGAGATCCCGCTGACGGCCAGCCATCCGTCCCGCGCCACCAGCCTGACGAGGTCGGGTGCGAGCTCGACGATGGCAGCCCTTCCGACATTCGCGACGACGACATCGAAGGGGTCATCGAGTTCGCCGAGGGGCCCGAGCCTCGCCGCGACCCGAGGGCCCATGCCGTTGATCGCCGCGTTGCGGCACGTCGCCTCGACGGCGGTTTCCTTCATGTCGACGGCCACCAGGCTCGACGCCCCGAGACGCAGCGCGCAGAGGCCCAGCACGCCGCTCCCGCACCCGACATCGAGGACCCGCTCGCCACCCGCGACCCTATTGACCAACTGGTCGATCAGCAGGCGCGTGGCCGGATGCGCGCCATTGCCGAAACCGCCGGCGCCGAGCTCGACCAAACCCCCCAGGTCCCGGCGATCGTGTTCGGTCCACGCGAAGCAGACGCTCAGCCGGTCGCCGAACGTCAGCGGTGCGGTGTGCTGCATCCAACCATCAAGGCGGACACGGTCCGTCGGTCGGGCCACGGCCCACTCCCCCTCGGCGCGAAGGGCAACCGCGAGTTGCTCGGCCTTCGCATCGTCGTCGACGGTTGCGATCACCAACCGACGGGCTTCGCTCGGTGCGACGACTTCGGACGCGGCTGCACCGAGCGCTGCCAGGCGGGCGCGCACGCCCACGACGCCTGTCTCGTTGGTCGCAACAACGACGATCACGGCCGAAGGCTACGGCAGCACGATGTGGGTCACTCCGGCTACGACGCCATCGTGCAGCTCCAAGACCGCGGCAGTGTGATCGGGGGCGGCTCGCCGCTGCATCGCCGAGCCCGGGTTGACGTGGTGCTGCACATGCCCATCGGATGCACGTACGTCGGTCTCGTGCCACGGGATGTGCGAGTGGCCGAAGACGACAACGTCCGCCTGCGGGAACCAGCGGCGCAGACGCGCCGGACGACCGACCGCAGGACCGCTGTCGTGGACGGCCGCGATCTCACATCCCTCGATGTCGACAACCAATCGCTCGGGCAGGATCATGCCTCGATCGTTGTTGCCCTGCACCGCACTGACCGGGGCGTACTCCTCGAGCGCGGTCAGCACCGACGGGTGTGTGATGTCACCGGCATGGATGATGACATCAGCCGTTTGCAGGTGGCCGCCGAGCCTGTCGATCAGCCGGGATGCGTCCCCCTCGCGCAGATGGGTGTCTGCGAGCAGCAGCACGTTCATCCTCAGCGCTCGACGTGCGCGGTCATCGTGATCGAGACGAGCACGTTGGGCAGGTCGACCCCGAGCTTGGTCACCGCCCGCGCCGGTGGCTCGGCAGGGAACACCTTCGCGTATTCCTCGTTCATCCCGGCGAAGTCCGCCGGGTTCGTCAGCAGCACCGTCACCTGCACCACGTCGTCGAGCATGCCGCCACCCGCCTCGACGATCGCCTTGCAGTTGAGCAGAGCTTGCCGCGTCTGATCCTGGATGGTGGTGCCGGCCAGTTGTCCGGTCATGACGTCGATACCGACCGTGCCCGACACGTAGAGCATCGATCCCGCCTTCACACCCTGGCTGTACAGCGGCGAACTCGGCGCCGCGTCGGTACGGACGATCTGCTTGGTCATCCGCCGACCATAACCCGCGATCGATACGGGCTCGAGGCGAGCCGGCGCCGTCAGACGATGCCGAGGAGGGCGAGCGCCTCGGCCAGATCGTGACCGGTCAGCTTGTCGCGGAGTGCCGCCTCGAGCGACGAGCCGGTGCGCTGTTCGTACGCGCTCTGCAGCTCTTCTATCTCGGTCCATTGATCGGGGCTGATCTCTTGTGCCCCGGCGTCGGAGTTGGAGCGGACGCCGTAACCGTAAGCGTCGGCAACGATCAGCTTCATGTGCCGATCGTAGTGCCCCCGGCACATCTGGTTACATGTGAGCCATGACCTCTGAGAAGACAGATCTGACTCCTGCCGGCGAGCTCGCCGCAACGAACACGACTCGTCATCCGAACGAATCGGATGAGTACCGGCAGGCGCGGCAGCGTCTGCTCGTCGAGGAGATCGAGCTGCGCCGTAAGCAAGAACAGGTCGCCTCGCTGCGCCGCAACCTTCCTCCGGGTGGCGAAGTGCCACGCGACTACCACTTCATCGCCGAGAGCGGAGCCGATGCGACGCTCGCAGACCTGTTCGCGGATCACGACACACTGGTCGTCTACAGCTACATGTTCGGCCCGCAGCGCGAGGCGCCATGCCCGATGTGCACCTCGTTGATGGGCGGCCTCGATCACAAGATCGCCGACATCCGCCGGCGGGTGGCGATCGCTTTCACCGCCCGCTCACCGATCGACCGCTTGATCGCGGCCAAGCAGTCGCGGGGATGGAAGAACCTTCCCGTGTTCAGTGATCAGAGCGGCGACTACACGCGGGACTACGTGTCCGCGAGTGACGCCGACATGCCGGCGTACAACGTGTTCGTCCGCGCCGACGGAACCATCCGGCATTTCTGGAGTGAGGAGATCGGCGGCGAGATGGCCGATCCGGGGCAGGACCCGCGCGGCCTCGAGATGGATCCGCTGTGGCTCGTGCTCGACACCGTCCCGGGCGGACGCGGCGACTGGTATCCCCAGCTGACCTACTGAGACTCTGTGGGGCGCTCGCCTGGTCAGCGGTTCCTTGCGGTGACGAGCCAGGTGTGCCCGACGAACCTGACTCCGCCGTCGACCATTCCGGCACGCAATTCGGCTCTGGCCTCGTCGACCACTGCGTCCCAACCCGCCGCATCGAGGCTCGGCTCGAGCTCGGCGCGTGCGGCGCGCCCGACCATCCCGCTGAGCGCGACACTCAGACGCTCCTCGACACCGTCGCTACCGCCGATGGCGTAGTCGAGCAACGCGTCAGCCTTTTCGATCGTCACCTCGGACCATCCGGCGCCGGCCAGGACGTCGCGAATGCGATCGGCGTTGGCGAAGCCCATGGGCCCAGGAGCCCCGGGTACGGGCGGTGCGGGCGGATCCGCGAGATGTGAGGTGATGGCGCGGAGGCCGAGTGTGAACATCTCGGTCTCGCCCTCCCGCCAGCACATGAACGTGAGCCGTGCCCCGGGTGCGGTCGCCGTCCGGATGTTTGCGAACGCGGCCTCCGGGTCGGCGAAGAACATCACCCCGAACCGCGACACGACCCGGTCGAACGGGGCGCCGGGCGCCGCCGCCAACAGGTCGGTGGCCTGGGCATCGGCAACGACAACCGAGGCGGTCGGTACGCGGCGACGCGCCGCTTCGACCATCGGTTCTGAAATGTCGACGCCCACTGCGTCGGCGCCTGCGGCTGCCGCCGCCTCGAGCAGCGTGCCGGTCCCACAGCCGACATCGAGGACCCGCTGTGACGAGCCGAGATCGGCGGCGCCGAGGATCGCCGCGGTGTACGGCGTGAAGACGGCGTCGAAGATACGTTCGTTGCGCACCCAGCCCAGCGCCCCGGCCGCCCAGTTGTCACGCATCGCCTCATTCGCCATGCGCGCCAACGTAGCGAACGCCGTCCCGGTGCGGTGGGCCCGCGCCGAACGGTGTTGACTCGCGTCATGAACGATCTCCTGCTCCGTTCGGTCCGCCCTTGGCCACGAGAGGCCGGTGGCGCCCCGGTCGACGTGTTGATCCGCGACGGCCGGATCACCGCGATCGGGCTCGACGTGCTGACCGACGCGGCCTCGGGCGCTGATGTGCCGACCGCCGACGGTCGAGGTGGGGTGCTGATGCCGGCGCTCGCCGACGTGCACACCCATCTCGACTCCACACGGCTCGGCCTGATGTTCCGCGGGCATTCGGCGGCGCCGGGGCTGACCGGCCTGATCGAGAACGACCGGGCGAACTGGCGGTCCGATGGAGACGTTGCCGCTCGGGCGATCCGCACGCTCGCGGCGACGATCGCGTCTGGTACCACTGTCGTGCGAAGCCATGCGCAGATCGACACCGACGCCAAGCTCGAGCGCCTCGAAGGCGTGCTCGCCGCCCGCGAGGCGCACGCTGCGCGTTGTCAGGTGCAGATCGTCGCGTTCCCGCAATCGGGGATCGTGCGCGACCGAGGCACTGCCGAGCTGTTGCACGAGGCGGTCCTCGCCGGCGCCGACCTGATCGGTGGCATCGATCCATGTGGCCTGGAACGCGATCCCGTCGAGCACCTCGACATCGTGTTCGGCCTCGCCGAGCGCCATCAAGTCGGTATCGACGTTCACCTGCACGAATCGGGTGAGCTCGGCGCGTTCAGCTTCGAGTTGATCGGCGAACGCACCGCTGCACTCGGAATGCAGGGAATGGTCACGATCAGCCACGCCTTCGGCCTGTCGTCTGTCGACGCTGCCCGGCAGTCGGCGCTCATCGAGATGCTCGCCAGGAACGACATCGCCCTGACCACGGTGGCGCCCGGTACCACGGAGCCACTCCCCCTGGCCGCGCTTCGGGCCGCCGGAGTCCGGGTGGGCCTGGGTCAGGACGGCATCCGTGACTTCTGGTCGCCGTACGGCAACGGCGACATGTTGGAGCGGGCCTGGCAGCTGGCGTTCATCTCCGGCGTGCGACACGACGCGCTGATCGAAGCATGCGTCGACGTCGCTTCGCGCGGCGGCCGATCCGTGGTCAACGGAGGACCGTGGCCGGTAGAGAGCGTGCTCGACGACAACCACTCCGGTCTCGCCATCGGTGCGCCGGCTGACCTGCTGGTGGTCGCGGCCGACACGGTGACGGCAGCGGTGATGGATCACCCACCGCGCACGTTGGTCGTGCGCGAGGGCCGCGTCGTCGCCCGCGACGGGGAGCTGTCATGAGCACGACGCAGGCCACGTCGCAGACGTCGATCATGCGAGGCTGACAGATCGTGGATCGCGACCTCATCACCGTTCAGCGGGCACCCGACCTGGCCATCGTCGGCTCTACGGCGCTCGTCGGCACGCCGGCAATCGGGGTCGATGGCCCGGCCGTCTTCGCGGCGCCGACCACGATCGAGATCACCGATGGCGCCATCAGTTGGATCGGGCCGTCGTCGGATGAGCGGCCTGCACCGGCCGAGGCGATCGACGCGAGCGGCTTGGTGGCGATGCCCGGCATGATCAACACCCACTGCCACGCGGCCATGACCTTCCTGCGCGGCGTCGCCGAGGACGTTCCGATCGCCGACTGGTTCAACGACTACATCTGGCCGATGGAGGTCAACGTCGGCGGGCGCGATGTGTACATCGGCACAATGGTTGCCGCCGCCGAGATGATCGAGTCGGGGGTCACCTCGTTCGCCGACCACTACTTCTTCATGGATGAGGCTGCTCGCGCCGTCGACGAGAGTGGCCTGCGCGCCAACCTCGGCTGGGCGTTCTTCAGCTCGCAAGGCCCGGAGGGCCTGGCTCGATCGACCGAGTTCGCCGAGTCCTGGCAGGGGCGCGCCGCCGGCCGGATCACCACCTCGCTCGCGCCACACGCGCCGTACACCTGCAACGACGACGACCTGCGTGGTTCGGCCGAGGCGGCGCACCGGTTGGGCATCAGGGTTCACACCCATGCCGCCGAGGACATGCATCAGACACAGCTCAGCATCGACGGCCGCGGCATCACGCCGATCCAGGTGCTTGCCGAGACCGGCGTGCTGGATGCCGGCGCGATCATCGCTCACGGCAACGGCATCGTCGGTGACGACATCGCACTGCTGGCCGCGCATCGCGATCGCGTCGGCGTGACGCACGGCCCGAAGGGCTACCTCAAGTACGCGCTCGGGTCGCTCACCCCGATCCGCGGTCTGCTTGCCGCCGGAGTGCCCGTCGGATACTGCACCGACGGCGCAGCGTCGAACTCGACGCTCGACATCTTCGAGAACATGCGCATCACTGCGATCACGCAGAAGCATGCCGCCGACGACGCGGCGTGGTTCCGCAGCGGAACCGCACTGCAGATCGCCGGGCCTGGCGCGGCGTCGGTGATGGGCCAGTCCGGGATGATCGGCGAACTGCGGGTCGGCGCCCGCGCCGACGTGATCCTCGTCGATGTCTCCGGCTTCCACTGCCAGCCACTTCACGACCTTGCGGCGACTCTCGTCTACTGCGTGCAACCGTCGGACGTACGCACCACCATCGTCGACGGCAGGGTCCTGATGCGCGATCGGCAACTGACCACGATCGACCGCGATGCGCTGCTGACCGAGTTCCGCGAGCGAGCCTCGGCCCTGACCGATCGGTCCCACGGCCGATCCATCCAGGGTTACACGACCTGAGCCTTCAGTAGCCTGGCTCGATGGGCGAAATGGTCGACTACGAGCCCGTACGGCCCATAGAGCCGGGCAACCGCCGGCGGGCCATCGTCGTCGCCTTCGGGTTCATCGGGGTTGCCGGGCTCGCCTGGGGGTTGCGGACCGACCCCGGAAGTGGGGCCTTCTACGCCAGCACCTTCGTGCTGGCGGTGGTGTGGCTGATCGGGGGCCTGCTCGCCGGCCCGGTGCCGCTCGGCTGGGAGGCGCACGACGACGGGCGCCGCCGGCCCGTCCTCAGCGCGGTCATCGCCGGCACCGCGCTCGCCGCGGTGTTCGTCGCCGGAGCTCTCGTCGTGAAGCAGATCCCCGCGCTCAGCGATCGCGTCGAAGGAGTGGTCCAATACGCCGACGAAGGGTCGTGGCCGATCGTCCTGCTCCTCACCGTCGCCAACGGCATGGCCGAGGAGGTGTTCTTCCGGGGCGCCGTCCAACCCGCACTTCCGAAGCGTTTCCAGCTGCCGGGAACGGTCTTGATCTACGCGGCCATGACAATGGCGACCGGCAACGTCATGCTGGGCTTTGCCGCAGTGATCCTGGGAGCGCTGGTCGGCCTGCAACGTCGAGCCACCGGTGGCGTGTTGGCGCCGATACTCACCCACGTGACATGGTCGGTGTCGATGTTCGTCGCCCTTCCGATCGTGTTTCGCTGATCGATGGGTCACTCATGAGACATTCGGGTAGGCCTTCCTCCATGGCGATCTTCAGCGCGCGCGACATCTCGGCGTCCACGGTTCCGGTCCCGGCCGCGCGGATCTGGGCGCAGATCTGTGACCCCGCGTCCCTCACTGCCCTCACTCCCCTGGTACGTTCGATCGTCGTCGAGGGAGACCTGTGGCGGTGGCAGTTGGCAGGCATCGAGGCCCTCGGGATCTCTGTCGCACCCACGTTCACCGAACGGATGGAGTTCATCGAGCCGCGCCTCATTCGATTCAACCACGAGGCGGCCGATGGTGAGCACGAACGGGCAGGCGCCGATGGAACGTACGAGTTGACCGACCACGGCGAGGAAACAGAACTGAAGGTCGACATCGCCCTGTCCGTCGAACTACCGCTGCCTCGCCTGTCGGCCATCGCCGTCGAGCGAGTGATGAGGGCCTCGATGCAGCGGACCGGGAAGCGGTTCGCCGTCAACCTCTACCATCGGCTCGGCCTCGACCCGGCAACGATCGACATCAGGCAGGTCAGCGATCGATGAGCAGCTTCCAGGCATTCGTCGTACGCGGCAAGTCGGGGCCGACGGTCACGTTGCAGGCCGGGGTCGACTTCTGCGGCTACTACTGGACGACCACGTCCCGGCGAGCCGCGAAAGTTGCTTCCCTGAAACGCGATGCCAGAGCGTCGGTGCTGTCACGCGAGGGGGACTCGTGGCGGATGCGCTCCGGACGCGGCGTCATTCTCGACCCGAGTCGTCCCACCGAGGCGGTGCGCGAGCTTCCGGTGTTCGCCCTCGCCGGTACCGCCCTCGCGCTGATCGCCCTTCGGTACCCCGAGCAGGTCATGGGGTATCTGACCGATGGAGGTTCGACCCCGACAGCATGGCGCCTGCAACACCGTGTGATGATCGCGATGCGTCACGAGGGGCAACTCGAATGGACCGACGACAGTGTCATCAGGCGTCAATGCTGGTTGGGTCTCGACACCGCCGCCGGGCCGGTCGTCCTGCCCGGGTCGTGGAAGGCCACTACTGCGACGACCGGCGTGCAGGCACCCGTTCTCGACGCCGTCAGCCCTCGCCTACCAGGACGCGCCTGCATCACGCTCGCGGACACCGACTCGTCCCGTCCGTCGGACGCAACCGGGGTGATCGTTCGCGGCGATGCATCCCTCTCGCGAGTCCGTGCCGGAGTCGCATCGATCGTCGTCGACGTCGATTCCACGACGACGTGGAACGGATTCAAGTCCACGGTCTCCGCTGCGTGAGGGGTTACCCCCTCTCAGCTGCGCAACGCGACCAGCTCGGCGACGATCCGCTTCGTGCTGACCGGGCGACTGGTGCCCAACGACGGCGCGAACACGCTGACCCGCAACTCCTCCAACAGCCAACCGAGATCGACCATCGCCTGGCCGGCCTCGCCTGGCGGCAACGACCCGAGCAACGACGAGTACTCCCGTTCGACGGCGAGCACCTCGGCCAGCTTGTGGAGGTCTTTCGCCGGGTTCTCGGGCAGCTTGTCGAGACGCCGCTTGATGCCGTTCATGTAGCGCAGAACGTCGGCAAGGCGGTGTTCTCCGTGGGCCAGGACGAAGCGATCGCGCACGAGCCGCGCCAGATGCCGCCGTAGGTCGGCGACGTTGGGGGCGACCGACGCAGTGATCAATCTGGCCAACTGCACTTCGATGTCGGCGGCCACTGCGATGATCTCGCCCGCTGTGCGCAGTGCGATTGCCGATCTCGCCGCCAGCTGTTTGCGGGCGATGGCGACCAGCGAGTCGAACTGCGACGCGGTCCACACCTCGCCGTTCTCGGCGACCAGGCGCTCGGCAACGGCTGCGACGCAATCGCTGGCGATTGCGTTTGCGGTCTGTGGGGCGAACCGGCCCAGGATCAGCTTGTCGCGGTTGGCGAGCTGCGCTTCCACTGCGCGCTTGGCAACGGGGACCGCCAGCAACAGCAGGCGCTTGACGCCACCGCGCATCACTCGATGTTGCAGTTCGGCCGTGGTGAAGACCCGCAACGAGACGCTGTCGCCATCGTCGAGCAACGCCGGGTACCCGTGGACGGTGTGGCCGCCGCGCGTCGTGTCGACGCGGCGCGACAGATCGCCGACATCCCACTTGGTGATGCCTTTTCGTTCCTCCACCGGCGTTGCCTTGGCGACGGCTGCCCGCATCGTTGCCCGCAACCGTCGCTTGACCTCGTCGAGATCCTTGCCGACGCCGACGACCGTGCCGGCCTCGTCGTGCACGGCAAACGTGATCCGCAGGTGATCGGGCACGCGAGTGGCATCGAACGCCCGAGACGCAACGCGCACCGTGGGCACGACCGCCTCAACGGCCCGGGCCAACTCCACCGCCAACGATTCGTCGGTCAACGCCAACAACCGGTATGCCGCCGCGGTCGTTTCCGCAGCGGGTATCAGTTGGCGGCGAACATCCTTGGGCAGCGTCTGTATCAACGCGGCAACGAGGTCGGCGCGGAAGCCGGGTACCTGCCAGTCGAATCCCTCGGTGGTCAGCCGGCCGAGGACGGCCAGCGGAACATGCACGGTGACACCGTCGTCGGCGGCGCCGGGGTCGAAGCGATAGGTCACGGGGAACACCATGTCGCCGTGGGCCCACGTCGTCGGATATTCGTTCGGGTCGTCGTCAGCCGTCCGGCCCAGAGCCTCAGCGGTCATCGTCAACAGATCGGGCCCGTCGCGGCGAGCGTCCTTCCACCATCGGTCGAAGTGACGACCCGACACCACGCCTGCGTCGACGCGCTGATCGTAGAAGGACATCACCGCCGCGTCGTCGATCGCGTCGAGCTTGCGCGTGCGGTCCTCGCGCGATCGCAGGTCGTCGAGGAACTCCGCGTTGTGCTTGATGAAATCGTGGTTTGCGGCCCAATCGCCCTCCACCAGGGCATGTCGGACGAACATCTCCCGAGCCTCGGCCACATCGACTCGGTCGTAGCCGATCGTTCGATTGGCAACGATCGGCAAGCCGTACAGCGACACCCGTTCGCTGACGACCGCCCGGCCGCTGCGCGCATCCCAACGCGGCTCGCCGTAGCTGTACTTGGTGAGGTGCTCGGCGATGGCCTCGGCCCACTCGGGCTTCACATTGGCGACCGTGCGAGCCCACAACCGGTTGGTCTCGACGAGCTCGGCGGCGATGACCCACTTCGGTTGCTTGCGGGCCAGCACAGACCCGTTGCCGATCGCGAACTTCGAGCCGTGCGCCCCGTTGTACTCGCTTGCGTGTTTGTCATCGATGCCGTCGCGCATTCCGAGGTGGCTGAGCAAGCCCGCCAGCAATGCCTGGTGAATGCGGTCGGGATGCGACACCTCGTGGCCGGGTCGGATCCCGAGCTGACCGGTGATCTGGCGGAGCTGACTGAAGACGTCCTGCCACTCACGAACGCGCAGGTAGTTGAGGTACTCGCTGCGGCACAGCCTCCGGAACTGGTTGCCGGTCAGTTCCTGCTGTTGTGCGCGTAGGTAGTCCCACAGCTTGACGAAGGCGATGAAGTCGCTGCCGGCTGCGTCGTCGACCGTGAAGCGGCGATGCATCTCGTCGGCGGCCTGACGGTGTTCGGCCGGGCGCTCGCGTGGATCTTGGATGCTCAGCGCTGCGGCGATGACCATCACCTCGCGCACGCAGCCGTGGCGATCGGCCTCCACGACCATCCGCGCCATCCGCGGGTCGATCGGCATGCGAGCCAGTTGCCGGCCGACCTTCGTCAATCGCCGATCGGTGACGGTTGCCGGCCCGGTCCCCGAAACCGGATCCAAAGCGCCGAGCTCGTCGAGCAACATGTATCCGTCGCGGATCGAGCGACTGTCGGGTGGCTCGATGAACGGAAACGCGGCGACATCTCCGAGGCCGAGGTTGGTCATCTGCAGGATGACCGAGGCCAGACTGGTGCGCAGGATCTCGGGTTCGGTGAACGGCTGGCGATCGGCGAAGCCCTCCTCGTCGTACAGGCGGATGCAGATGCCCGGCGCGACACGGCCGCAGCGCCCGGCGCGCTGGTTGGCAGACGCCTGCGAGACCGGCTCGATCGGCAGGCGTTGCACCTTCAACCTGTGGCTGTAGCGAGAGATGCGCGCCGTGCCGGTGTCGACGACGTACCGAACTCCCGGCACGGTCAGCGATGTCTCGGCGACGTTGGTCGACAGCACGATGCGCCTCCCGCGGTGCACCTGGAAGATGCGGTGCTGCTCGACGCTCGACAACCGGGCGTACAACGGGAGAACCTCGGTGTCGCGCATGTTCAAACGGCGCAGGGCATCTGCTGTGTCGTGGATCTCGCGCTCGCCCGACAGGAAGACCAGCACATCGCCAGGCCCTTCGTGGCTCAATTCGTCGACCGCCGCGCACACCGCCTGGACCTGGTCGCGTTCGTCGTCCTCGCCGAGAGGTCTGTAGCGAACTTCCACCGGGTACGTTCGTCCTTCGACAGTGATGATCGGAGCGTTGCCGAAATGCTCGCTGAACCGCTGGGTGTCGATGGTCGCCGAGGTGACGATCAGCTTCAGATCGGGTCGGCGCGGTAGGAGCTGTCGGATGTAGCCCAGCAGGAAGTCGATGTTCAGGCTGCGCTCGTGGGCCTCGTCGATGATCAGCGTGTCGTAGCGGCGCAGGGTTCGGTCGCGCTGGATCTCGGCCAGCAGGATGCCATCGGTCATCACCTTGATCCGCGTTTGCGGGCCGACGCGATCGGTGAACCGCACCGCATAGCCGACCGTGGTGCCGACCTCGCAACCCATCTCCTCGGCGATGCGATCGGCGATCGTGCGCGCTGCGATTCTGCGAGGTTGGGTGTGGCCGATCATCGCGTCGACCCCGCGGCCGGCGCGCAGGCAGAACTGCGGCAACTGGGTGCTCTTGCCCGACCCGGTCTCGCCGGCGACGATCACGACCTGATGCCCGGCGATGGCCGCGATCAGCTCATCGGCGCGCTCCAGGATCGGCAGTTCCACAACCACCAGTCTGCTCGGCCATGCGACCGTTCGTCGTCCGGTTTGTCGGCTGGCGATGCAACAGCCCGGCATCGTGGGCGAGGATCGCGGTCCGAGACGACGGTCAGGCGTTGGCCTCGCGACGCGGGAGCTTCCAATCGGGGCGCACGAAGTGGCAGGTGTAGCCGGCGGGATAGCGCAACAGGTAGTCCTGGTGCTCGGGCTCTGCCTCCCAGAACGGACCGACAGGAGCGACCTCGGTGACGACCTTGCCGGGCCACAGCCCCGACGCTTCCACATCGGCAATGGTGTCTTCGGCTACCGCCCGCTGCTCGTCGTCGGTGTAGTAGATCGCCGACCGGTAGCTCGCGCCCATGTCGTTGCCCTGACGATTCTTCGTGCTCGGGTCGTGGATCTGGAAGAAGAACTCCAGCAATCCGCGGAATGACTCCTGCTCGGGGTCGAAGACGATCTCGATCGCCTCGGCGTGGGAGCCGTGATTGCGATACGTGGCGTTGGCGACGTCGCCACCGGTGTAACCGACCCTCGTCGAGATCACACCCGGCCGCTTGCGGATCAGGTCCTGCATCCCCCAGAAACAACCGCCGGCGAGGACGGCCCGTTCAGTCTCCTGACTCATGCTGATCTCCTTCTCGTGTGATGTGAATCGATGGCACCATCATCTCATCGAATCGTCTCGAAACCGACGAGTTCCCCGACCAGGCAATGACGCTGGACGTTGAAACACCGCGCCTGATCAGCACATTCCTCGAAGCCTCAGAAGGGCACTTCTTGGGCAAGGAGCCCGTCGCCCGTGGCTCGGCCGGAAAAGATCCGGCACAGCTCGACGGCGTCGAGCTTGATCGGCTGCAGGTCGTCTCGAGTAGCTGCCGCGCTGCCGAACATGCCTCCCACGGGTCCGCTGAGCTCCAGCGTGAACGGCTGACCGTGGCGCTTGGCCCACTCGGCGACCGCATGAGCGACGATCCGGCCATCGTGCTCGGCCGTCATCACCATGTCGCGGCCGGTCGCTCGGCAGATGTCGACACGATGCATCCATGTGTCACGGGTGAGGATGACGTCGAGCAGGTAACCCATCTTCCAACTCTCGGTGGCGCCGCTGAGGAGCTCCTGCTTCATCGGCATGGCTCGCAGCGGTGAGGGCATGCGGCTGCGGAACCTCGCCGACCGAGGGCTGGCGACGGCCATACGCTCGAGCAGCTGCACGGTGCTGAGACCGGACCGCTCGCGGACCTGGACTGCGGTCATGCCGTCGACGAACGATCCCCCACGCGCCTCCTTCTTCGCGGCACGCATGATGTGCATCAGGCTTCCGACCGAACCGAAGTTCTCCATTGCTCCGAGGAGATGTCCGGCCAACGCGCGAACGTCCCAGCCTGTGCAATCGGTCTGTGCCGACCAATCGTCGTCGCTCAGCGAACCCAGCAATGCCAGTATCCGCCCGTTCTCGTCGGTAGCCAGTTGGCCCGCCTCGGCCCGGCCGATCGGCTTGATCCGGTCGACCGGCAGGATCGTTGTGTTCATGTGGTGCTCCTCGGGGTTCTTGTGGTGCTCGTGACGTGCAGGAAATACATCTCGGTCGCCTCATCGACCAAACGTGTCCAGCGATCGCCTCCCGGATCGTTGGCGATCTGCTGGGCGGCGATGCCGCTACCGATGGCCGTCAGGAGGTCGAGTGAACGCTGGTCGGTCAAGTCCGCGCGGGCCAGCCGCGTGCGCAACCGCTCGAGCCCTTCGACCGCCAGCGCGAAGGTCTCGGCGGAGGGCTCGAAACCGGGGATGGTGCGTTGGAACATCAGTTGATATCGCGCCGGATCGCTGGTGCAGAACTCGATGAAGTACCGCACGCCGACCTGCAGATCAGCCAGGTGATCCCCTGTCACCGGCACCGTTGCATCGGTGTCGAGATACGCCTCGGCGCCCTGCGCGAACATGGCGTCGTAGATCGCATACTTCGATTCGAAGTACGAGTACAACGACGGCGCCTTCATCCCCACAACCTGGGCAAGATCGCGCAACGACAAGGCAGCGAGGCCGTTGGCCCGCACCAGCTCCCAGGCCGCGTCGAGGATCTCGTCCCGAGTTGCCTTACGCCGTTCGGCTTTCCGATCGCGGACCGGTGTCTCTAACATTGTTCGAGAGTGTGCACCGGCGAGCGACGTCTGTCAAGAGGGCGACCGCGGGAATCTCACCATCGGCTACGCGGCGCCGAGCGGCACCGTGCCATCCTGGCGGGGCAGCTCGATGAAGGTGCGGCCCGGCTGCAGTTGAATGACCTTTCCGGCGTCGTCCACCAGGGAGAACGGCTCGTGGATGTCATTGCGCGTCCACGTGCCGTGGATGTAGTTGCCGCCCGTGAAGACGAACACCTCGCCGGTGCCGATCGTCTGCGCATCCGGGCTTCCGGAGATGCCCGGTAGGTACTCCATCGCCAACACCACGACGTTGTCGGTGCTCACCTGGCCGCTGTTTCGATCCATGTGCGGCTTGCCTTCCATCTTCCGGAAGTACACGCCTTTGGCGGAGTTCCAATCCCATTCGACGTCGATGGAGTCCAGCTTCACGGTGACTCCAGCACTCGCCGTGCCTGCCGCGGGCGCGCCCGGGTCGCGGTAGGCGAACTGCTGCTTGGCGGGCGGCGAGAAGGGAGGCGTCCTGGAGTACAGGTCAAGGGTCTTCGAATAGAGGTTGTGAGGGATCGTGCGATCCTTCGCCCGGTAGTACACGGCAGCGCGGCTCGGGCCGATGTTGACCAGTTCACTGTTGTTGATCTGGTCGGTCACCGTGGCGTTGCCACCGCTCCATGCGAAGAGCGGATGATCGAGCGCAGTGAACAGGTCGACGTCTTGGTGTCGGCCGGAACGGATCGGCCCGACGGGATCGCTGTCGCCGCTCTGGAACACCATCGCGAAGCGCGTGATGCTGTCGTTGACGATCTCCTCGATCACCAGGTCGGCCTCGTTGAACCCGCTCTGCGGCCGGGCCCCACTGGCGTTGTCGATCTTGACGATCAGCGCCGGACGAGCGGCGACGACGGGATCGGGGTTTGCCACACCTGTCAGGGGATAGACCGGCTCTGCCGGCACCGTCGTCGTGGTCTCCGGCTCGGTGGTGGTCGTCGACGCGGCCGCAGTGGTCACTTCGTCCGACGTGGTCGACGTCGGCTGGGCCTCGGCGGTCGTCGTGGTCGTCGCCGCCGCGGTCGTGGTGCCCGCCGAACTGCTGTCGCTGCTGCATCCGCCGGCCACTGCAGCGAGAGCGAGCAGAGCGAGGGCGGCCGCCACGGATTTCGATCGCGGTGAGTTCATGATGTTGCACCATCCAGACAATTGGGGGAATGCGGATGGCGGAACGCGAATGGTTCCGACGCCACCCATTCTGACGACTGCAGCCGATCGATTTCCGTCACCCTCGACGATCGACGCTGTGACACATCACACGACGTGCGACATCCTGTGTGGGCGCGATTCCGGCACTCGCCGTACCGATCCCGCGCCCGATCACCAGTGTTGGGCTCGCCTTCGGCACCCCGGTACTAGCGTTGCTCCGTGGCAACCCTCGTGCTCACAGTCGTCGGCGATGACCGGCCGGGTCTCGTCGACTCCATCTCCGGCGCCATCAGAGCCCACGGTGGCAATTGGGAACGCAGTCAGATGGCGCGGCTCGGTGGGAAGTTCGCCGGCATCGTGCAGGTCCAGGTGCCGGATGCCGGCGCCGACGAGCTGAGATCCGCTCTCGCCGCGCTCGGGGACCAAGGCCTGCTGGTTGTCGCGGTCGATCAGACCGACATCGAGCCGGCCGCCGATGGGCATCGCTTCACGCTGGCCCTCGTCGGAACCGATCGTCCCGGCCTCGTCCACTCGGTGTCGGCCGCGCTGGCCGCGATCGGGGCCAGCATCGAGGAGCTCGTCACCGACACGACGAGCGCTCCGATGTCGGGGGGGTCCTTGTTCGAGGCGACCGTGACGGTCGTGTTGCCACCGTCGCTCGGCATCGACGAGGTCCGCACCCAACTCGAGGCGTTGGCCGATCATCTCATGGTCGACATCGAGTTCACCGAGTGACCCGCCGAGGATCCCGGTCGTTCGACCGACCCTCGGGACTCGCCAAAGGGGGCTTGGCCGGCGGTTGATTCTTCGTCAGCGCGTCGTCGTGCCGATCCACGGCGTCATCACACGCACAGGTGTGCCGGCGGTGAACGCAACGATGTCCTCGACGACGTGTCCGTAGAACGCGCGGTAGTTGTCGGTCGTCACGTATCCGATGTGCGGAAGGAGCAGCGTGTTGGGCAACGACCGCAGCGGATGGTCGGCAGGCAGTGGTTCGACGTCGTAGACATCCAGCCCTGCGCCGGCGATCCGTCCGGCGCGCAACGCATCGATCAACGCCGCCTCGTCGACGATCGGACCACGCGAGGTGTTGATCAAGTACGCGGAGGGCTTCATCAGCGCCAGGTCTGGCGCACCGATCAGACCCCGACTCGTGTCGGACAACGGCATGTGAATGGTGATCACGTCGGCCGTCGAGAACAGCTCGTGCTTGTCGACCGCTCGAACGCCGTGCGGCGCGGCGCGGGCCGGAGTGAGGTTCGGCGACCAGGCGATGACCGTCATCCCGAACGCCTGCGCCAGGGTCGCGACCGGCACGCCGAGACGACCGAGCCCGACCACACCGAGCGTCGCACCCGATAGGCCGGGCCCGATCGTGTGTTGCCAGCCGCCGGCGCGGACAGCGGCATCCTCCTGTGCCAAGTTGCGGGTGAGCGCGATCATCATCCCCATCGTCAACTCAGGCATCGCGTTGCCGGCGCTACCAGTGCCGCAGACGACGATCCCGTGGCTCGCCGCGGCGTCGAGGTCGATCGAGGCGTTGGCCATCCCCGTCGTGACCAGCAGCCGCAGGTTGGGCAGCCTGGCAAGCACGTCACCGGTGAATGGCGTGCGTTCCCGCATCGCCACAATGATGTCGCTCTGCGCCAGCCGTCGCACCAGCGCGGAATGGTCGGCGATGTGCTCGGTGATCACCTCGACGGTGTGCGCTGCATGCACCTCGGACCAATCAACGATCGACAGGGCCACCTCTTGGTAGTCGTCCAACACCGTCACCAACGACATCTACGCCTCCTCGAACGGCATTCGGTCGGCACACGATCACCGGCGGCGCCGGCTTCTATCTCGTCGACCACGACGTCACGGTAATTCGCAGTACGCGCATGTCCGATTCCGACAAGACTCGCGGCGACGCGTTCCGTACGGTGGAGGCATGACCGTTGTTCCTTCAGCCATTGGATTGGTCGCGTCCGACCTTCCCCGAACCCTCGCCTTCTATCGAGCCCTCGGCCTCGACATACCTGCAACGGCAGACAGCGAGCCGCACGTCGAGGTGACGCTGGCCGGTGGGTTTCGGATCTTGATCGACCCTGAATCGACGATCAGATCATTCGATCCGGGGTGGACTCCGCCGCCCGGTGGCTCGCCGCGAACGGCCCTGGCTTTCGAGTGCGCTGATCCCGCCGAGGTCGACACCACCTACTCGGCCATGACCTCCGCCGGGTTCGACGGTCATCTCGAGCCGTGGGATGCGTTCTGGGGGCAGCGCTACGCGACGCTGCGTGACCCGGACGGCAACGGCGTCGACTTGTTCGCCTCGCTACCGACCAGCTGAGACGCGGTCTGCCCGGTGAGGGCGCGCACCTCGTGGGCGAAGTGGGCCTGGTCGCCATATCCGGCGGCGAGCGCGGCCTCGACCAGGGGCATGCCGCGGCGGGCGACGCCGAGCGCCCGCTGAAGGCGCAAGACGCGCCCCAGCATCTTCGGCCCATAGCCGAACGCAGTGAGCGACCGACGATTGAGCTGGCGCTCGCTGAAGCCGACCTCTGCCGCGACTGCCGGCACGGCGTGCCCTTCGGCGATCAGTGCTGCGACGTGACGCATCGCGCCATCCTGCCCGCCCGCGAGAGCGAGGCGGCGCCCGGCCCAACGCTCGAGCACACTCGCCGTCGCGTCGGTCGCGAGCAGCGGCTCGGTCAGTCGTTCGGTCAGTCGTTCGGTCTCGTCAACCCCGATCACGTCAGCGAGCAACGGGTGATGGTCACGCAACCCATCGGCCGCAATGCCCAGGACCGTCGGCGCGACACCGGGCGCGAAGCGCACCGCGATGTACGCCGTCCCACTCGGCGCGCTCGCGCAATGGGCAGTCGTGTCGGGCCCTGCGACCGTGAGTTCCCGACCGTTCCACAAGATGTCGATGCAACCGTCGGGCAGGATCCACGACGACGAGCCGTCGGTAACACGCGTCCACACCGTGACGCCCGGAACGGCCGACGGGCGTTCGCGGTAGGCAGACGCAGGGCTCACTGCAATCATCATGTCGCGGTTTCAGCTGGTCGCGCGGCGCGTTGTCACAGGGTGGCGGTCGCTGCGTGCCGGGCCCGGTTCCACCCGGCAGGGTCAGCCGTTGACCTGCGGAATGATCAGATCAGCGAGCAGG
Organism: Ilumatobacteraceae bacterium; assembly: GCA_040005915.1. Taxonomy (GTDB): domain Bacteria; phylum Actinomycetota; class Acidimicrobiia; order Acidimicrobiales; family Ilumatobacteraceae; genus JAENVT01. The sequence goes on along the minus strand of JBDTYA010000360.1, from coordinate 1,461 downwards.
TCGAGCTGCGCGGTGTCGTCGCTCGTCGGGCCGAGCACGACATACTCGCAACCGGCGTCTTGAAGGTCGCGGAGCCTGGCAACGATCTCATCGACGGTGCCGAAGATGTAGCTCTCCTCGAGATGAGCGTGGCTGCGGTGGGTGCCCATCACCTGCTCGAAGTAGATGTGCTGCTCCTCGCGCGCCTTCACGGGATCGTTGGTGTCGACGAGATGGGTGAAGTTGGTGTGCCCGAACCGCGGACAGGTGACGCCACGCTCGGCGGCGCGGTCCTGCACCTTCTTCCAGTCCTTCTTGACCCACTCTTGCTTGCCGGAACAACGCGACAGCCACCAATCGGCGCCGACGATGCGCTCCAGCACGGTCTTGGCGAGCACGGGTACGTCGTTGTCGAACGCCCCGTCGGGGATCCGCGATCCGCCGGCGACCCACACGCCGGGCATCTTCGGCGGCCGGGGCTCGATCGTCACATCGGTGAACGAGTAGAACTTGCCGGCGAATGAGGCGTTGGGTGTTGTCAGCAGCAGGCGGACTGCATCGAGCAACTCGTCGGTTCGTTGGCCGCGTTCGCTGATGTGAGTCCCGGTCGCTTCGAACTCGGGCCCGTACCAACCCGGTCCGACTCCGAACTGGTAGCGGCCGCCGGTGAGGAAGTCCATCGTGGCGATCTCTTTGGCGAGCAGGACCGGGTCTCTCAAGGGCAGCACCAAGATGCCCGTGCCCACCATCTCGACATCGGGTGCGACGGCGGCGGCGTGAGTGAGCACGGTCATCGGCTCGAGCCACGGCATGCCGTACAGGCCCGGTGCATGGAGAAGGTGATCGATCACCCACAGATCGATGTGGCGCTCGTTGGCCTTCTTGGCAAAGGTGTCGGTGCCCTTCTTGGCACGCGCGTAGTCGAGCCCTGGGTAGGCGTATGAGGGGATCCATGCTCCGAAGCGCATTGCTACTTCCTTCCTGACGGGTTACGTCACAGCTGAGATCGCGATCAGGCCACGATCGGTTCGGCTGCAGTAACGCCCTCGAGCAGCCGGGGTGTGATGGTGCTCGTGGCGAAGTCGCGGTGGTCGTTGTTGAGGGCGACGACGATTTCGGGGTCGCGGGTGCGGCAGGCTTCGATCAAGTCGATGTGTTGGGCGAGCGAGACCCGCTGCACCTCCCCGACTTTGTGGAGCAGGAGGATGCGATAGTGGTCGGTGTGTTCCCACAGCCGGGCGATCTCCTTCATCAAACGAGATGTCGTCGGCCCGCGGAACGGCACGAAGTGCATCTCCCGATGGGCGATGTTGGCGCGCCACAGATCCCCTTCCCCGAGCGCCTGTTCCATCTCGACCCGTAGATCGGTCATGCGGTCGAGGTCATCGTCCGTGAGGTGAGGAACCCGCAGCCTGATCGCCTCTGTCTCCAACAGCGAGGTGATGTGCTGGAGCTCGGAGAAGTCGTCGAAGCTGAGCTTCG
>JBDTYA010000359.1:0-3392 GCA_040005915.1 Ilumatobacteraceae bacterium | reverse complement strand
ACGCTCTTGCACGCCTCGCACAGCGGCAGTTGTTTCGGGTCGCGCGACGGAACCCAGACGTGGCCGCACAGCGCCTCGAGCTGTGTCCCGTAGATTCGCGCTTCGAGGACCTTTGCGGCAGCACTTTCGCCAGGCTCGGTCTTGACGATGTGGGCCGCGAGCGGCTCGCCGGTCTCGAGATCGGGATCGATGTCGGGGATCGTTTCGACGGGTCTGGTCGTCACCTCACTCACCGGAACAGTCAATCACTTCGTGTCGAACGATGCGACAGCGCAGCCAGTTCGGCCTCGATGTTGGCCCGCGCCCGGTGGTCGAACTCGGCGTGCATGTAGCCGCCGGCGAACAACCGTGGCCGGCCGAGGAAGACCTGCAGCACACGAGATCGACCATCGTGCCAGGCGACGTCGTCGACGTGTGCGTACTCGGAACGCACCCCGTTGACGTATGCCTGGTACGCCGCAGGATCGGCACCGAGTATCGCCAGGTCGGCGTCGAGCAGCATCGCCGTATCGCTCGGCCGCGCCGTCGAGCCTGCGAGGTCGGCTTGCTGCGGGTCGACGTGCCCGGCGGTCGCAACGATCATCGCCGCAACCGTGTCGCATCGCGGCGCAGCCCAACCGATCTCGCTGAGGTCATTGTGAGCGAGCAGGCCACTGAGCACCTCGTTGTCGCCGGCCCGAGCGTCGTAGATGGCATCGTGATACAGCGCCGCCGCAATGACCTCCGGCGTGGGTGGCACAGTCAGCGCCTGGTGCGCGTCGGCGAGATGACGGAGCACGAACATGATGTGCGCTGCGGTGTGGTAGTGGCGGTGCGGTTCGGCGTAGCGCATGAGCAACGCATCGACGTATCCGTCGTGATGTTGCCCGGCGATCTGGCGCCAGGCCCTGCGGACCTCTGCCTCCGGTTGGGTCATCGAGGCGACGTTACGGCACAGTGGCACCCGTGGCAGTGCTGATCGATATGCCCATCTGGTGGTTCAAGGGCCGTCGCTGGTCGCACTTGGTCAGCGATGTGAGCTACGACGAACTGCATGCCTTCGCCGAGCGGGCAGGGATCCCTCGCCGCGGGTTTCAGGGGGACCACTACGACGTCCCGGAGGAGTACTTCGACGAGTTGATCGAGGCGGGGGCATCGTTGACGCCGAGCCGTGAGCTGCTCGGCCGGCTACGCGGCGCCGGCCTGCGATTGAGCCCGACCGAACGCCGCGCCCGCTCGCATCGGTAGCAAAGAGTGTGCGGCGGGCTCACCACCGCTGCGGATCACCCAGCAGATCGCGAGGGCAACCGACGCCCCAGGGCCCGATGACGAACCATTCGATCAGCTCGAGGCCATGTGCAGCGGTGATCACATCGGCCTCGACCCAGCGGTCGAGGTCGCCTGGCAGCGTCGGACCCTGGTTCGGCGACCCAGTGGGGCGAACCGTGGCGAGGACCAGGCCGCACGACGCCGGCGACTGCGAACCGGTCATCGCCAGGCACTCGGCGATCACCAGCACGGATTCCGGGTCGGTCGTGTCGCTGACGATGGTGATGGCGCTGCTGCAGCTGTCCTCGTCGAGGAAGAAGGCGATGGTCTCTGCCACGAGTGGCTGGCGCATTGCCAGCGAGATGACTGAGATCGCGTCGAAGGACGACAGGACTGGGTCGCCGGCCTGAGGCAGGCGGCGTCGAACGATGTGGTGCGGCATGTGGGGTCTCCGATGTCGTGACGTTGCCGTCGTAGATGCTCGGGGGAAGCCGCGACGTCACAGTACGGCAGGGGTCTCACACGGTGGCCTTCATCCCCGCGAACCCCGGCTGCCTAGAGTCGCGGGCATGGCCGACGTCACGATCTACCACAACACCCAGTGCAACTCGTCGGGCAATGCCGTCAACATTGCCAATGAGCTCGGCGTCGAGTTCGACACCGTGCTGTACCTCAAGACTCCGCCCGACGAGGAGACGTTGCGCAAGATCATCGGCAAGCTCGAGGACCCGGTGACCGATCTGGTCCGGCGCGACAGCCTGTGGACCAGGCTCGGCCTGACCGACGCCGACGTGCAGACCGAGGATCAGGTCGTCGCCGTGCTGTTGAAGCACAAGCAGCTGATGCAACGACCCGTCGTCGTCACCAAGAAGAAGGCCATCATCGGGCGCCCGAAGGAACGCGTCCGTGAACTGCTCGGCGGCTAGAGCGGCGGGTCAGCGGCGGCGGCGGCGGCCGATTCCCCGGCGGCCTCCGATTGCCTGCAGCACGAGCAGCAACAGGATTGCACCCAACGCGGCGACACCCAACGATCGCAGGCTGAACTCGTTGATGCCCTCGTGGCCGCTGGCGTGCATCAGCGCGCCGCCGATCAACGCACCGAGCACGCCGACCGCGGTGGTGTAGATGCACCCGCTGCGATCGTCGCGCACGATCCAACGGGCCAGCAGGCCGGCGACGAGGCCGACGACGATCCATGCGACGATGTTCATGCGCCGCCCAACGTAGCCGGGCTACTCGTACCGCAGCGCCGAACACGACGGGATCTGACGAAGTGTGTCGTGCGTGGTGCGGCCGTCGGCCGCCCGTTACGACAGAATGTCGTCCATGCCTGTCACTGTGTCAATCGCCCGCAGCACCCCGAAGGGTGTCGACTCGATCGGCGTCCCGGTCGGGATCAAGGGCTCGATACCCCGCAGCCTGGGGCTCAATCGCTCAGCGCTGGCCGACGCGGGGTTCGCGGGCAAGGTCGGCGAGACGCTGGTCCTTCCCTCCGCCAGCGGCCCGACACAGATCGCCGTGGGTATCGGCGACGAGCGATTGACCCCGGCACTGCTCCGCAATGTTGCGGCATCGCTGGTGCGCGCCGCCGGTAAGCGGACCTCGATCGCCACGACACTCGCCGACATCGAAGGGGTCGAGGCGGCCGCCGCGGCCCAGGCGGTGGTCGAGGGCGCGCTGCTCGCTGCGTACCGCTACGACGGCTTGAAGACCCAACCGGCAACTGGCGGGCTGCAGGCACTGACGTTGGTCGTCGGCGAGCACCGCACCGCTGGGGCGCGCCTCGGCATCGAGCGTGGCTCGATCACCGCGACAGCGACGGCGCTCGCCCGCGACCTCGCGAACACACCACCGGCACACCTCACGGCGCGGATGATCGCCGACAAGGCCGTCGCGCTCGGCACTGCCAACGGGCTCGAGGTCGAGGTGTTCAACCGCGACCAGTTGATCGCCATGGGTTGCGGCGGCATCGTCGGGGTCAACCGCGGCAGCGTCGAGCCGCCACGGATGGTGCGCCTCGACTACACACCGCGCAATCCGCGCGGCCATCTCGTCCTGGTCGGTAAGGGCGTGATGTTCGACAGCGGCGGCCTCAGCCTGAAGACCAACGACGGCATGAAGACGATGAAGATGGACATGAGCGG
>JBDTYA010000358.1:0-20960 GCA_040005915.1 Ilumatobacteraceae bacterium | reverse complement strand
ACAAGGACGTGTGGCCGGGTTGGTGGGACATCGCCGCCGGCGGTGTCGTCGCTGCCGAGCTCGAGTCGATGCGCGCCACACACCCCTTCCTGCCCGACAGCATCGCGATGCTGCTCCCACACCTGACCGTGCGGTAGCTGCCGGCCGAAGACCGCTTCCGCTTCGGCCCGATCGCCCTGCCTCTCTGTACCGAGCAAATCCTGCTCCCAAGGAGGAATTGACGATGAGCATGTACGGGGCCAATCCCGAGCAGTTGAACGGTCTCGGCCGTTCGATGAAGCAACAGAAGACGGCGATCGACGGCGTGATCGGCGCGGTCGGTTCGGCGCTCGCCGGCACCGTATGGGAAGGCCCGGCACGCCAGCAGTTCGAGAGCGAGTGGAACACCACGTTCAAGAGCTCGCTCAACAGGCTGAACGAGGCGTTCGAGGTAGCGGGCACCGATTGCATCAATCGCAGCGCCGAGCTGCAAAGGGTGATGGGCGCCCGCTGACGCTCGCAGCGCGCCGGTCCGGCCCTCTCCCTACCGTCCCCGGGCCGGCGTCGCTGGATCGTTCGCTACAGTTCAGTCGCGTGTTGCTTCTCGAGTTCACCGTCGAACCGTTCGTCGAGGGCGAACCGGGCCCTCACGTCATGTCGGCCATCGAAGCAGCGCAGGCGATGGGTTTCGACATCGACTTCGGCCCGTTCGGTTCCAGCTGCAGCGTGCCCGAGGCCCGGGCCGGCCAGGTCGCCAGAGCTGTGATCGACGCGGCGTTCGCCAACGGCGCGACGCACGTCAGCCTGCACGCCGAACGCCTGCCGGAGAACCCGTGAGCGGGCTGCCTCGCCATCCGTTGGTGTTGGCGGTGAAGCCAGTCGTCGAGGCCCTCGGCGCGTCATTGGTACCCGCCGACGAGCGAGAGCCCGGCGACATGCCGTTGCGCTGGGAAGGATCGATCATCGCGGCCGTGCGCATGGCCCCGCTGCACGGCGCGCTCGACAGGCTGATCGATGCTGTCGAGCGCGAGTTCGGTGCGCCACTGCCGTCGTTGGCACGCGAGGACAAACAACGCGCGATCCGACTGCTCGACGAGCGCGGCGCATTCACGTTGCGACGTGCTGTCGAGGACGTCGCCGACGCGATGGGTGTCAGCCGCATCACCGTGTACAACTACCTCAACGCCTTGCACCGATGAGCGACACGATCGTCGTGGTCGACTACGACCCGCAATGGCCCGTCGCCTTTGCGACCATCAGCGACACGTTGCGCGCCTCATTGGCCGGCGTTGCCGTCATCGGGATCGAGCACGTCGGCTCGACATCGGTTCCGGAATTGGCCGCCAAACCGATCATCGACATCGATGTCGTCGTCGATCGCGCCCAGGTGGATGCGGCCGCTGCCGCCTTGGAAGCAGTTGGCTACACGCCGTTGGGCGACATGGGCGTGCCCGACAGGTGGGCATTCAGAGCTCCCGAAGGCAGCATCCGCCAGAACACCTACATCACGGTCGACGGCTGTCTGTCGTTGCGCAACCATCTCGGGCTTCGCTCCGTGCTGAGGGCCGATGCGGAGCTGCGCGACGAGTACTCGGCAGTGAAGCACCGTCTCGCTGGCGAGACCGACGACATCGACGTGTACGTCGACGGGAAGAGCGCCGTGGTGCGACGCGTCCTCGAGCGTGCAGGTCTTGGCGTCGACGACCTCGACGAGATCGAAGCGGGGAACCGGTTGTGAGTGCCTTCGATGTGATCGGCTTCGATGCCGACGACACCCTGTGGCACAGCGAGGACGGGTTCCGTTCCAACGAGGAACGGTTCGTCGAACTGATCGCGCCATACGCGCCGGAGGGGATCGAGGTGAAGGCCGCACTCACCGCGACCGAACGCAAGAACCTCGCCGCCTTCGGTTATGGGGTCAAGTCGTTCGGGCTGTCGATGGTCGAGGCCGCGGTCACCATCAGCGGCGGGCGGGTGCCTTCGACGATCGTTGCAGAGATGGTCGAGATGGCGAGGGGGCAGTTGGAGGAGCCGGTTCGCCTCCTCCAACACGTCCCCGAGGTGCTGGCCCAGGTCGGCGCGACACGGAGGCTGATCCTGATCACCAAGGGCGACCTCATCCACCAGACCCACAAGGTCACCACGAGCGGATTGGCACACCACTTCGAACACATCGAGATCGTGCTGGAGAAGGACCCCGAGACATACGCCAAGATCCTGACCGGCCACGGCATCGACCCCAGCAGGTTCTGCATGGTGGGCAACAGCGTGCGCAGCGACGTCCTGCCGGTGCTGGCCCTCGGCGGGCACGCCGTCCATGTTCCTTACCCCCTGCTATGGGACCTCGAACAGGTCGACCACGACGCCCAGATCCTCGGCGCCGACACCCGCTTCGTCGAACTCGACTCCCTCGCCGCCCTCCCCGCCTGGCTCGACCTGCGATGACAGGCGAGCCGTCGTGCTCGTCCCAGGGGTCAGAGCCGGCGCAGGGAGACGTTGGTGACGCGGTGGTCAGGGCCTTTGCTCAGCAGCAACGCGGCCCGTGACTTGGTGGGGGCGATGTTCTCGCGGAGGTTCTTGCCGTTGATGTCGCGCCAGATGAACTTGGCGGTCTCGACCGCTTCGTCATGCGAGAGATCGGCGAAGTGTCGGAAGAAGCTGTCGGGGTTCTGGAACACGGTGTCGCGCAGCTTCATGAAACGCTGCACGTACCACTCCTCGATGTGCGCTTCTTCGGCATCGATGTAGATGCTGAAATCGAAGTAGTCGCTGACGAACTCCGTCGCCGCCTCTGATGGCCCACCGACCTGCAACACGTTGAGCCCCTCGATGATCGCGATGTCGGGCTGGCGGACATCGACGGTCTCGCCGTCGATGACGTCGTACACGACGTGGCTGTACACCGGGGCGTGAGCGATCGCCGCGCCGCTCTTCAGCTCGCGCAGGAACTGCAGCAGGCGCCGCGTGTCGTAGCTCTCGGGGAAGCCCTTGCGATTCATGATGCCGCGGTCTTCGAGCACCTTGTTGGGATACAGGAAGCCATCGGTCGTAACGAGATCGACCTTCGGATGATCGGGCCAATGCGCCAGCAGGGCTTGCAGGATTCGGGCGAACGTGCTCTTGCCCACGGCAACACTGCCGGCGATCCCGATGATGTACGGAACGCTCGGTGTCGTCGTGCCGAGGAACTCGCCGGAGACCTTGTGCAGTTTCTGCGTGGCCGCCACGTAGAGGTTGAGCAGGCGGGTCAGAGGCAGATAGATCGTGGCCACCTCGTCGAGCGCGATGCTCTCGTTGATTCCTCGCAGTGAGACCAGGTCGGCTTCGCTCAGGGTCAGGGGCGTGGACGCGCGCAGCGCCGCCCACTCGTCGCGCCCGAAGTTGAGATAGCGCCCTGCCGCGTCGCTCACGGGACGGGACCCTACGCTCGGGCCATGCCGGTGACACAACGAAAGCTCCTCGGCGCCTGGTACACGCCGGCGGAGCTGGTCGATGCGGTCGCCGGCGAGGTGCGCCGCGGCTTCGAGCCGCGGACCGTGCTCGACCCGGCATGCGGCGACGGGCGATTCCTCACACCGTTCGTCGACACCGCAACCGTCACCGGCATCGACATCGATCCGGCAACCTCGTGGACGCTGGGCGACTCGCTGTCGATCGACTGGGGCGACGAGCAGTTCGACGCCGTCGTCGGCAACCCGCCGTTCCTCAACCAGCTGGCCTCGTCGACGTCGCGGGGCCAGCGATCGAGGTTCGGCGGCGGTCCGTACGCGGACAGCGCCGCGGAGTTCTTGGCGCTCGCGGTTCGATTGACACGACCTGGAGGGCGCGTCGGCCTGGTGTTGCCACTGTCGATGTTGTCGACGCGCGACGTGTCGGCGATTCGCGACGACGTCTGCCGTCGCGCCGCATTGCAATGGATGTGGTGGTCGACCACGCAGATGTTCGACGCCAACGTGCGTGTCTGGGCGGGCGTTTGGGAGATCGGCGGGCAGCAAGGCGAGGTGCGCCGCGCCTACGGTCCGCGATTCGAGCCACGATCGCCCATCGCGATGCCGGCTCTATGGACCGGGCTGATCGCCGACACCGTCGAGTCGGCGCACGACGGCCCCTTGCTCGGCGACATGGCCACGTTCACCGCGGACTTCCGCGACCAGTACTACGGGCTGGTCGGCGCGGTCAGCGACTCGGCCGACGGGCCACCACTCATCACCAGCGGCCTGATCGAACCGAACGAATGTTGGTGGGGAAGGCGACCGGTCCGATTCGCCAAGAAGCGCTTCAATGCACCGCGGGTCGACGTCGGGGCGTTGTCACCGGCGTTGCAACGATGGGCTTCACGACGCCTGGTGCCGAAGATCCTCATCGCCAACCAGACGCGGCGGATCGAGGCCGTCGTCGACCGCGACGGCGACTGGCTGCCGAGCGTCCCCGTGATCACCTGCACGACGAGCCGGCTCGACGATGTGCTGGCCGTCTTGCACAGCGAGGCGGCCACCGATTGGGTCCGCTACCACGCTGCCGGCAGCGGTCTGAGCGCCACCGGCGTGCGGCTCACTGCGCGACTGCTGGCATCGATCCCCGTGCCCGCAGCCATGGTCGGGACTCCCAGCGTCGCCAGTTGACAAAGGCCCGCAACGTCATCCATGTCAGTTGTGCTCCCCACAAGCCGGCGAGGCCGAGGCGCGGGAAGATCAGTGTGGCAATCGCCAAGGGTGCGAACCCGACGAGGTTGATGACGGCTTGTCTCGCCAGCCAACGCTCGTCGTGCGCCCCGATCAGTGCGCCATCGAATGCAAACGCGATCGCGCCAGGGAACTGCATCACCGCCAGGATCAACAGTCCGGCGGTCAGCCGTGAGTGCACCGCAGGGTCGGCGGAGAAGACGTGCGGCAGCAGCGGGCTCAGGGCGGCGAGCACCGAGCCGAGCAGCACCGCGCACCACAGCGACAGGCGGTTGCTGGTGCGGCCGACGAGCAGCGCCCGATTCGTATCGTGGGCACCGAGTGCACCGGCGACCAGAGACTGCGCCGGTATCGCCAACGCGTCGAGCATCAATGCCAGGAACATGAACAGCTGGGTCAGCACCTGGTGCGCGGCAAGGGTGGGCGTGTCGACGTGCGCTGCCACCGCGGTCGCCGTGTTCCACACCGCGAACATCGCAATCGATCGCACCGCGAAGTGCACACCGCTGCGCAGGAGCTTCTTCATCCGTTCACTGCTCGGCCGCTCGCCACCACGGTGCGGCTTCAACACCTTCAGGAACATCAACGCCGCGCCGGACTGGACGATCACCGTGCTCCAGGCCGACCCGGCGACGCCGAGGTCGAGCCAGTAGACGGCGACGATCTCCAACACGATGTTGACGACGTTGGCGATCAGCACGATCCGAAGCGGCTTGCGCAGGTCGTTGACGCCGCGCATCACGCCGTGGCCGACGTAGGTGACCAGCACGAAGGGCAGGCCGACGCAGCTGATTCGCAGGTACGTCACCGCGTATCCCAACACGTCACCACGACCACCCAACAACCACACCAACGGATGGGCTGCGGCAGCCACAGCGGCCGCCATCGGAATCCCGATCAAGATCGCCAATCGCAGTGCCGCGCTCGCGACATCGCGTGCTTCGGATGACCGGCCCGCGCCATGCGCGAACGCGACGTCGGGTGTGACGCCGTACTCCAGCGATGCCGTCATCGAGATGACGGTCAGCAAGATCGTGGTGGCGATGGCGAGGCCACCGAGTTGCGGAGTCCCCAATCGCCCGACGATCGCCGTGTCGACGAGCACGTACAGCGGCTCGATCGCCAAGGTGCCGAGAGCAGGAATGGCGAGGGCGATGATCCGCCGATCGAGCTCCCGACGGATGCCGATCGACGGCGATTGCGTTCCCACAGGCTCAGCCGACGACGAGCGCTGCGTGCTGGGCGATGAAGCGGTCGACATCGGCTTCGTCGTCGACGGGCAGTGGGTAGACGATCAGCCGATCGACTCCGGCATCGATGTACGCGAGAAGGGCGTCAGCGGTGAGCGGGCCCCGCGGTGTCACGCTGATCTCCAGTCGGCCCAGTTCCGCCGGCCGCTGGTAGAGCCTGGCAGCTTCGTTCAGCGCGGTCACCTCGTGAGCGGCCTGAGGAGGGTCGAGGTTGAACCCGTACCAACCGTCGCCCTGTTCGATCGAACGCTTGCGGGCGCCCGGTGTGCGGCCGCCGATGACGATGGGAATGCGACCGCCGGGCCGCGGGTGGGCATCGATCGCCGTGAACCGCGTGTGCGGGCCGCTGAAGCTGACCGGCGCGGCGTCGTACCAGATCGCCCGCATCGCTGCGAGATGGTCGTCGGTGCGACTGGCTCGCTCGGCCAGTGTGACGCCGATGGCGTTGAGCTCGGGCTCGAGGTAGCCGACTCCGACACCGAACACGAGACGGCCCTCGCTGAGCACATCGAGACTGGCGACCTGCTTGGCGAGCACGAGAGGGTTCCGTTGCGGCAGGATGATGATCCCGGTGCCCAGCAGGATCCGTTGCGTGGCGCCGGCCACGAACGCCAGGTGTACCAACGGGTCGAGGATGGCATCGGTCGGCTCCATCGGCGCCGGGGCGACGCGGGGCGACGGCAGCACGACGTGTTCGCCGACCCACCAGCTCTCGTAACCGAGGGCTTCGCAGCGCTTCGCCAGCCGCACGGTTGCGGCAGGGCCACACGTTGCCTTGCTGTTGAGACCGAAGATGCCGAGCTTCACCCGGTCAACGTTGCCATGGCGCCGACGGCGACACTGCACCCGGCGCTGTCAACACATCGAACCCGTCGTCGGTGACGAGGATGGTGTGCTCGTACTGAGCGGTGCGACGACCGTCGGACGTGATGGCTGTCCAGTCGTCGTCGAACACCATCTTGTGCTGCCACGCGCCGATCGTGATCATCGGCTCGATGGTGAAGGTCATGCCTGGACGCATGACGACATTGGCCCGCTCGTCGTAGTAGTGCAGCACCTGGATGTCGGTGTGGAACTGCTCGCCGATGCCGTGGCCGATGAAGGCCCGCACGACGCCGTACTTGTACTTCTTGGCGTGGGTCTCGATGGCCCTGCCGATGTCGCTGATGGGCCTGCCCGCACGAACGGCCTCGATGCCGTGCCACATGCATTCCTCGGTGACACGAACGAGTTGTCGACTGGCCGGATCGACGTCGCCCACGAAGAACGTGGCGTTGGTGTCGCCGTGCACCCCACCGATGTAGGTGGTGATGTCGATGTTGATGATGTCGCCGTCCTGCAACGCTCGTGAGTCGGGGATGCCGTGGCAGATCACTTCGTTGACGCTGGTGCAGACGCTCTTCGGGAAGTGGTTGTAGTTGAGCGGGCTGGGATACGAGTTGCGCTCGATGCACAGGTCGTGCACGTACACATCGATCTCGTCGGTCGTGACGCCGACGGCGACCATGTCGCCGGCCAGTCGCAGGACCTCGGCGGCAACCTTGCCGGCATGTCGCATGCGCTCGATGATCTCGGGTGACTTGACGCGAGATTCGGCCCACCGGACGGGTACGCCCGTCGCGACGTACGGCGGCCGCACGATGTGATCGGGAACCGGGCGACGGGGGCTGACGACGCCCTGCAGGACCCGCCCCTCGAGCGGCTTGTGACAACGCTTGTACTTGCGACCGCTTCCACACCAGCAGGAGTCGTTGGCCTGCGGCAGCGTGGCCGGTGGTTGTGCTTTCTGCAACATCTCGGACATTGTAACTGCTCGACAATCCAGCGTGGCCTTGGCCTAGCGTGGGCGGCCACTATGGGATCGATCCAGGTCAGCCACGTCGGCTGGCGGCGCCCGGGGGGCGCCGAGCTGCTGCGTGACGTCAACTTCTCCGTCGGCAACGGCGACCGGGTCGCGCTCGTCGGAGCCAACGGCGTGGGCAAGAGCACGCTGCTGCGCCTGATCGCCGGCGAGACGACGGCGACCACCGGGACCATCACCATCGATGGACGCCTCGGCGTGATGCGCCAGCTCGTCGGAGACTCCGATCAGACGGTGGGCGACCTGATGGTCTCGCTCGCGCCTCAGCGTTTGCAGGACGCCGCAGCGCGGCTCGCCCGGGCCGAGGCGGCGGCAACCCAAGATCCGATGCGGTACGCGACCGCGCTGGCGGAGTGGGGCGATGCGGGAGGATACGACGCCGAGGTGTTCTGGGACGCCTGTTGCACCAAGGCCGTCGGCGAGCCGTTCGCCGACTTGCAGGCACGACCGCTGCGAACGTTCAGCGGCGGCGAACAGAAGCGTCTGGCCCTCGAGGCGTTGCTGCGCAGCGACTACGACGTGCTCTTGCTCGACGAGCCCGACAACTTCCTCGACGTGCCGGGCAAGCGCTGGCTCGAATCCGAGTTGCGGGCCAGCCGCAAGACGATGCTGTACGTCAGTCACGACCGCGAGCTGCTGGCCGCCACGGCGACGAAGATCGTCACCGTCGAAGCGAGCGGGGCGTGGACTCACGGCAGTGGATTCGCCGGATATCACGACGCCCGCCAGGCGCGACTCGAGAATCGCGAACACGCGTTGGCGGTCTACGAGATCGAACGCAAGAAGCTGGAGGAGCTCGTCGTCGAGATGCGCCGGCGAGCGCACATCAGCGAAACGTTCGCGCCGCGGCTGAAGGCGGCCGAGAGCAGGCTGCGACAGTTCCTCGAACGTGGCGATGCCCCCGAGCTGGTGCGCGAGCAACGAATCGACATGCGCCTCGGCGGGGCGCGCACCGGCAAGCGGGCCCTCGCCGTTCACCGACTCGAGCTCGACGGCCTGACCGATCCCTTCGACCTCGAGCTGTGGTACGGCGAGCGCGTCGCCGTGCTCGGCGGGAACGGTGCCGGCAAGAGCCACTTCCTCAGGGTCCTGGGCGGCGACACGACGGTCGCTCACACGGGAGATGTCCGGCTCGGGGCCGGTGTGGTGCCGGGGTTGTTCAACCAGACTCACGAGCACCCGGATTGGGATGGCCGCACGCTGTTGCAGATCCTCCACGACAACGACGTGGTGCGCGGTCCGGCGATGGGCATGCTGCGCCGCTATGAGATGCAAGGGTGCGCCGAGCAGCTCTTCGACACCCTCAGCGGCGGACAGCAGGCCCGCTTCCAAATCCTGCTGCTGGAGCTCAGCGGCGCGACCTTGCTGCTGCTCGACGAGCCGACCGACAACCTCGACCTCGTCTCGGCCGAAGCCCTGGAAGCAGGCCTGGCCGAGTTCCGCGGCACCGTCATCGCCGTCACCCACGACCGCTGGTTCCTGCGCGGCTTCGACCGGTTCGTGGTGTTCACCGACGACTGCTCGGTGACCGATCACCTCCATCGCCCCGCAGACTGGCGCTAGCGGGTCAGCGGTCAGGCATCGCCGAAACCGAGGTCGCCGGCCCACGGCGGCGCGCACGCGTAGGGCGGGGTCCACGGGCCGCGGCCGCAGTACACCCACAGGTCGCTGGCGGCGTCGGCGCAGTTCATCATCGACTCCTTGACGTTGGCGGTCGTCCAGCCGCGGCGGCCCAGTTCACCGTGCGGCTCGAACATCCCGGCCAGCGCATTGAGCTGGAACGTGCAGTGCGAGTCGTCTCGCGTGGCCAGGTTGAGGTTGACCGTGGCGGCGTTGCACCCGCCCTCGCGTGAGGCGATGTACACGGACCACTGCTGCGTCGCGTCGTCGGCGCCGTCCTTGGCGAACTCCCCGGCGATGATGTCGGCGTTCTCCTTGGTGCACGCAACGTGGTTGCCGTAGAAGGGGATGCCGTCGCGGGTCAGGTTCCAGTTGGGAAAGGGCTCTCGGCCCGCAGGCCACGGCCCACCGGGTGCGCGCGGCACGATGGGGCCGCCCTGCTGGGTGGTCTTGCCGCTCCAGATACCCATCGCCGCCAGCGTCGAGGGCCCGGCGACGCCGTCGGTGGCCAGCGGCGGTGTCGCGAACTGGAAACCGCGGAGACCATCGGCGGTGGCCTTGTCGAACGTGCCGGAGGACTTGCCCGACATGAAGCCGTCTTCGATCAACTTGTCTTGCAGGCACTTCACCGACGACCCCGCGGAGCCGCTGCCGAGCCGTGCGTCGGCGAGGCACAACGGTGGCGGCTCGCTGTCGGTGCCCGAGTAGATGCCCATCTCGGTGAGCGTCAGCGGGCTGGCGAGACCGTCGACGCGCAGCGGCGGGTTGTTGGACTGGAAGATCGCCATCGCCTCGGCCGTCGCCTTGTCGTACTTCTGGGTGAGCGTGGCGTGATACAAACCCAACGCGGCGAGCGTGAACTGCGTGCACGCCACACTCGGCCCCGTGGAGCCGATCGACATGCCCGCGTCGCTGGTGCACCACGACAGTTCGGGAACGTCGGCGCGCACGATGG
The DNA here is from genome assembly GCA_040005915.1 of Ilumatobacteraceae bacterium. Classification (GTDB taxonomy): domain Bacteria; phylum Actinomycetota; class Acidimicrobiia; order Acidimicrobiales; family Ilumatobacteraceae; genus JAENVT01. Next base: position 10,613 of record JBDTYA010000358.1, on the reverse strand, counting down.
GCGACACCGGCGACGTAGCCGTGGCGAGGGTCATCACCAGTGCCGTCGTGACAACCAGCGTCAAAAACCGTCGCCGCAACTTCACTCACGTATTCTGCCGTAGATGGGTCGAGACCGTTCCTCATCCCCGAACGTCCTGCTGATCACTCTCGACCAGTTCCGCGCCGACTGCCTATCGTGCGCCGGGCACCCGGTGGTGCAGACGCCCGCGCTCGACCACTTGGCCGAACAGGGTTTTCGGCTCGCCAAGCACTACTCGCAGGCTGCTCCGTGCTCCCCCGGGCGGGCCGCGTTGTACACCGGTACGTACCAGATGAACAACCGCGTCGTCGCCAACGGGACGCCGCTCGATGCCAGGTTCGACAACATCGCCCACGCTGCACGTCGTGCCGGATACGCCCCGGCACTCTTCGGTTACACCGACCAAGGGGTCGACCCGAGGTTGGTCGACGACCCGCACGACCCCCGACTGTCGACCTACGAGGGCGTCCTGCCGGGCTTCGATCCGGTGCTCGACATGAGCGGCTGGCAGCAACCCTGGCTCGATTGGCTCAACGGCCACGGCTACGACTTCGCGGACCCCGTCACTGCACTCGCCCTCGAACACGAGCGGCCGGCGGAGCTGTCGACCTCGACCTTCCTGACCGATGCGTTCCTGTCCTGGCTCGGCGAACAGCACGAGCCATGGTTCGCCCACCTGTCGTACCTGCGCCCGCATCCGCCGTACAGCGCGGCGGGTGAGTTCTCGACGATGTACGACCCGGCCACGTGCCCGACACCGTTACCCGTACCATCCGATCGGCATCGGCTGTTCGAGGGCCTGTTGCGAAGTCCTGTCGCCGCGCCGACCGACCCGCTCGCCGTCGCCCACATGCAGTCCCAGTACTTCGGGATGATCAGCGAGGTCGACGCCCAACTCGGGCGCGTCTGGGCACGACTGCAAAGCCGAGGTGAATGGGACGAGACGGTCATCGTCGTCACCGCCGATCATGGCGAACAGCTCGGTGATCAAGGGCTGGTGCAGAAGGCCGGCTTCTACGAGTCGAGCTACGCGGTGTTGGGCATCGTTCGCGATCCTCGTTCCGGTCACGTCGGCGTGGTCGACGACTTCACCGAGAACGTCGACGTCATGCCGACGCTGTGCGATGCCATGGGCATCGAGGTGCCCGCGCAGTGCGATGGGTTTCCGCTGACACCGTTCCTGCACGGCCAGCGGCCCGAGTCGTGGCGCGACGCGGCCTACTACGAATGGGATTGGCGTGACGTCTTCATTCCGCACGGCGACCACGACTGGCCGTGGGATCGCCGCCTCGAACGTCAGAACCTTGCGGTCCGCCGAAGCCACGACACGGCCTTCGTGCACTTCGGGGACGGATCGTGGCGATGCTTCGACCTTGCTGCCGACCCGACCTGGCAGACCGAGGTCACTGACCCGCACGCAGTGCTGGCCGAAGCGGCGGCGATGCTGAACTGGCGCTCGCGCAACCTCGACCGCACCATGACCGGAATGCTGTTGCAGGACGGCGGGATCGGTCGCCGTCCCGCACAGCGATCCGTGGTCCCTACAGAGTGGTGACGTAGCGGCCGACGGTCGAGGCTGGGGTTGAAGCCGCCCGAGCACTTCGAGATGCTTCGAGACCGGTTGGCGCTAGGCGAGAGGACGATCGGCGTGACTCGTGTCGTACTCGACGACACCGTCCGCGGAGATCTCTTTGATCAGCGGCGGGTCGATCGTCCGTGTCGACGATCGACGGCCCTCCAGTAGTTCGGCGACGTCCTCTGGGAAGTCCCGCAGGATGCTGGACACCACGAGTTGCTCCTCGGTTCCGAGGAAGCAACGATTCGCATCGGTCACCGATCGCAGACGAACCGCCACCTGGCCGAGGATCTCGTCGCCTGCCTCGCCGTTGCAGATCGCCGCCAGGTCCGACGTGATGGCCAGCGAGCCCTGCTTGCACGGCGGGCATTGGCCGCACGACTCGATCGCCAAGAAGCGAGACATCGCCTGAGCGACCAATGTCATGTTGACCGAGTCGTCGTAGATCACGAAGCCGGCCGCGCCGAGGCCCGAACCGCGCGCCGCGAAATCCTCGTACGTCAATGGCGTGTCGAACTGGTCGGCACGCAGGACTGCGTTGGAGACGCCCGAGAACGCCGCCTTGTACTGCCGTCCGGGCAGCGGCCCCCCGCACAGCGACAACAGGTCGGAAAACGGGGTGCCCATCTCGACCTCGTGCACACCGGGATGAGCGACGTCACCGACGACGGTGGCGATCACCGTTCCCGGCGAACTGTCGGTGCCCATCGATCGAAACCAGTCGACGCCTTTTTCCAGGATGTGCGCAGCAGAGGCCAACGTCTCGACGTTGTTGACGACCGTCGGATTCGACTCCGCACGTCCTGAGACAGGTCGCGCCCCCGCCTCCCAGCCGATGGCCGAGTCGCTGGCGAACAGGCCGAGCTCGTACGGCGGTAGCAGGCGCGGCAGCGGGTCGCGGCCCTCGATCACCTCGAGCAGCGCCTTCTCCTCGCCGTAGAGGTAGTCGTCGGGGCCTTCGACGATGTTCACGCTGAGCTCTTGCAGAAGTCCCGCCGCCGTCATCTCGAGCGCGGCACGTTTCAATGCTTCGACCTCTGGCCGATAGGCGCGCTTGGTCGCCAGGTACACGGTGCCCGCACCGACTGCGAACGCGGAGATCGCTGCACCCTCGACGATTCGGTACGGGTCGGAACGCATCAACGTGCGGTCCTTGAACGTGGCCGGCTCACCCTCGGCACCGTTGGCCACCACGAATCTGAGACCGGCACCACCGCCGCGGACCGACGCCCACTTCCGACCCGTCGCGAAGCCCGCGCCACCACGTCCGCGCAGGCCGGCCGCGGTGACAAGTTCGATCGTTGCGCTGTCGCCGATGTCGAGGGCGTGAGCGAGGCCGCTTCCGCCGCCCGCGGCCAAGTAGTCGTCGAGCCGATGGAAGGGCGAGGGCGGCAGCAGGTAGGTCTGGGACACCGTGCGACGGCTATCCGAGCGGCGGGCGCTTGTCCTTCTTCTCGCGCTTCGCTTCGCGCTTTTCCTTGAGGCTCTTACCGGCCTTCTTGGCTGACGGCTTTTGTGGCGACTTGCTGGGCATGGAGCCCTCCTCAGTGCTGGCTCAGGCTGTGCTGGCCGAGGTTTTCGACCCTATCAGCGCCTGCGACAGCCTTGGCCGCGTTTCGTCGAGTGAGCCGACCGGTTCTTGCGCCGTCGCCTGCATCACGCTCCGATCGTGCCCAAGGTCGCTTCGTAGGCGTTGGCAACGCGCAGCAGATCGACGTCACCTCGCGGCTTTCCGATCAGTTGCATGCCCATCGGCAGACCGCGCTCGTCGAAGCCGACCGGAACGCTGATCGCCGGCAGTCCGGCGAACGTCGCGTAGAGCACGACCTCCATCCACCTGTGGTACGTGTCCATCTCGCGGTCGCCGATGCGGTTCGGCCACCGCTCGTCCACATCGAACGGCCAGACCTGCGCGGTGGGCAGCGCAAGTACGTCGAACCGATCGAACAGGGCGTTGATGCTCGTGTAGAACAACGTCCGGTCGGTCGAGGCCCGCGTGATCTGAGGACCGGTGACCTTGACGCCGTTGTCGATCTCCCAGAGTGCCTCGGGCTTGATCAGCTCGCGGTTCGCTGGGTCGGCGACGAGCGGCATCAGCCCGGCCGAGACGAGGAACGATCGCCACACGAGCCACGCCTGCCACACTCGGTCGGGCGACATCGTGAAGGCGGTCGGCTCGACCACACAGCCGAGGCCTTCCATCTGGCGCAAACCGTCCTCGCAGCGATCGAGGATGCCCGGCTCCATAGCGAGGTAGCCGTCGAGATCACCGAGCCAGCCGACGCGGGTACCGGCGACATCGCCCTGCAGCGTCGTGCGCGCGGCAGCCACCGTGGCGAACTCATCCAGGCGACCCGACAGCGACAACGGCGACGCCACGTCGTAGCCGGCCTGCGTGCCCAGCAGCAGGGCGACATCCAGCACCGTGCGAGCCATCGGGCCCTCGGTCGCGAGCTGGGCCAGGTAGCTGTCGCGCTCGGGCACACCGGGCACACGGCCCTGGCTGGGGCGCAAGCCGAAGATGTTGTTCCACGCCGCAGGGTTGCGCAACGAGCCCATGTAGTCGCTGCCGTCGGCGACGGGCAGCATGTGGGTGGCCAACGCGACGGCCGCTCCGCCACTGCTACCGCCGGCCGTGCGGGTGAGGTCGAACGGGTTGCGTGTCGCGCCGAACACATCGTTGAACGTGTGCGATCCGAGACCGAACTCGGGCACGTTGGTCTTGCCGATGACGATGCATCCGGCGGCCTTCATCCGCGCCACCATCAAGGAGTCGAAGTCAGGCACGAAGTGCTGAGTCAGCCGCGAGCCCATCGTCATCGGCAGGCCTTTGGCCTCGTTGAGATCCTTGATCGCCTGGGGGATCCCGTGCATCCAACCGCGGGGCCGGCCGGCCGCGATCTCGTCGTCGCACGTCGCCGACTCGGCCATCAAGTCCTCGCGATCTCGCCGGCTGACGATGGCGTTGACCGCCGGGTTGCGCGCGTCGATGTGGTCGAGGTAGGCCGCCATCACGTCGCGGCACGAGACGTCACGATCGTGGATCAACTCCGAGAGATGCGCGGCAGAGAGTCCGGTGATGTTCACGCCCGAAGCCTGACACGTCGGTCAGCGGCGAAAAACTCGCGCGCCACCGACCCACGTCTCGTCGACGGCTGCGCCCGGCACTTCGTCGCCGGCGATTGCGGTGATGTCGCGGTCGAGCACGACGACGTCGGCACGTGCGCCGACCTGCAGGGTCCCGGCATCGTCGTCGAACGCCTGGAAGGCACTCCCCGCGCTGTACGCATGGAGGGCCTGCAGGATCGAGATGCGTTCCTCGGGAACCCAACCGTCGATCGGCTCACCCGTGGCGTTGCGGCGCGTGACGGCGACCGCGAGCCCGTCCAGCGGACGGTGCGATGACACCGGCCAATCGGAACCGAAACTGATCCGTGCACCGAGCTTCACCAACGTGGCGATCGGGTATTGGAGGGCGCTGCGCTGCTCGCCGAGCCGCGGGAAGGTGAGGTCGGTCTGCGAGCTGTCGAGGCACGCCCACAATGGCTCGAAGTTGGCGATCACGCCGAGCGTTGCGAAGCGAGCACGATCGTCGGGATGGACGAGTTGCGTATGAGCGATGACGGGCCGCCGGTCCCGCGGGCCGTTGAGACGCGCCGCATGCTCGATGGCATCCAGCGCGATCCGCACGCCGGCGTCGCCGATCGCGTGGATGTGGATCTGGAAGCCGTCGGCGTCGAAGGCACGCACCGCCTCCTTCAATCCCTCGGCCGACCAGTTCGGCAGGCCGCACGAATGGGGTGAGTCCTCGTACGGTGCCAGCAGGTATCCGGTGCCCGCCTCGATCACGCCGTCGGCGAAGAACTTCACGGTTCGGGCAGTCACCCAAGCCGGTGCCACGGTGTCGGCCTCCAGCTCGTGCCGCGCCTTCAAGAACCCGGCGCGCTGTCGGGTCCACAGCATCGGGTCGGCCTTGAAAGCGGCGTTGATCCGGCAGCTCAACGCGGACCGGCGAGCGCCATCCGCATATACGTCGAGCTCGTCGAAACCGACGAGCGCGTCCTGGCACCACACGATGCCCTCCGATGCGAGCGCGTACATCGCTTCGACGAGACCGCGCTCGCGCGTCGACCTGCTGATCTCGGGCATGCGCGCCTCGACGAGTTCCATCGCCCCGTGCTCGAGCAGCATCCCTGTCGGCGCGCCATTGCCGTCGCGGACGATGGTACCCAACTCCGGATCCGGTGTGGATGCGTCGACATCGGCGATCTGGAGTGCGGCGGAGTTCGCCCACATCGCGTGGTAGTCGCTGGGGTACAGCACGACCGGCCGGTCACCGCAGGCCGCATCGAGCCACTCGGCGCGGCCCATGCCGCCGGGCAGCAACGGCGGTGCATAGCAATGTCCGACGATCCAGGGTTCGTCGGGATGGGTCTCCGCCCAGCTGCGCACTCGTCCGATGACCTCTTCGAACGTTGCGACCCCCGTGAGATCGAGCCCACTGCGATTGATCCCGGCATGCAACGGATGGGCATGGCCGTCGCGGAAGGCGGCGAGCAGTGCCCGACCCTCGAGGTTCACCACCTCGTCGAACGACGTGGTCCAACTCGCGGCCTCGTCACCGATCGCCACGATCCGATCACCGTCCACAGCGAGCGACGTACTGGGTGGCCCGCCGGAGGTGATGATCGGCCCGCCGCTGAACAGCACTCGTGACATCCCCCGATTAGATCACCCCCGCCTCCCGGGTTTCGGCCGCAACGGCCGCGGGTACCCTCCGCGGGCACCAATTGCCAGACTCAGGAGGTAGGCAAAATGTCCGACGTAGTAGCAAGCGCATCGATAGTCGTCGACCGGCCGCGAGACGCAGTGTGGAACGCACTCACCGATCCGGCCCTGGTCAGCCAGTACTTCATGGGCGCCACGGTCAAGACGGATTGGCAGGTGGGCCATCCCATCACCTTCACCGGCACGTGGAAGGACAAGCCGTTCGAAGACAAAGGGGAGATCCTCGACTTCAAGCCGCAGAAGGAGATGTCGTACTCCCACTGGAGTTCGCTCAGCGGGTCGAAAGACTCACCCGAGAACTATCACGTGTTGCACATCAAGGTTGCCGATGCCGATGGCGGAGGGACCAAGGTGACGCTCGAGCAGTCCAACCTCAACGGCGGCGTCACTGACGACGACCGCAAGAATCGCTCCGACTACGAGAAGAACTGGACGTCGACGCTCGAGGGCTTGAAGAAGGTCGCCGAAGCCTGAGGTGACTCACTCGCCTGGCCGAATCGCCGGTCGGCGAGTCAGGCCGTCGGCCGGATCAGGAACTTCTGGCCGGTGGCCTGCCGGGCATACGCCTTGATCGCATCGAGGCTCAACATGCCTGCGAGGGAGACCTCATCGGTGTAGTGACTGGCGAAGGTTGTGGTCAGGTCGGCCACCACCCTGGCGCGCAACCGCACGATGCCCTCCATGCCGAGCTTGCCGAGGAAGGGGGTCAGCAACCATCCGCCGATCCCCCACGCCATGCCGAAGTTGCGCACCAACTCCGTCGGGCTGCGGTCGAGCCCGCCGTAGATGTAGACCTGCTTGTGCACCGTCGAGCCATAGCGACTGAACTCTGTCGCGCTCGCGTTCGCGGCAGCTTCCATGCACGTCAGGATCTGACCGGCCTGCCGGCCGCCTCCGATCGCATCGAACGCGATGGTCGCACCGGTTGCCACGAGGGCAGCGGTGAGATCGTCCATGAACGAAGGTGACGCGGAGTTGCACACGTACGCCGCGCCGAGGCCGCGCAGCAGATCTTCCTGTTCCTGGCGGCGGACGATGTTGACCAGGGGCACGCCGTCGGCGAGGCACAGCCGTTGCAACATCTGCCCGAGGTTCGACGCCGCTGCGGTGTGGACGAGCGCGCCGTGGCCTTCCATCTTCATTGTCTCGACCATGCCGAGCGCGGTGAGCGGGTTGACGAAACACGAAGCGCCAGCGACCGGATCGGTACCGTCGGGCAGATCGAGGCACAGGGCAGCGGCCACGCAGCGATACTCCGCGTATGTCGCTCCTCCGATGATCGCCACCGTCCGGCCGAGCAGCGCCTGCGCGTCGTGCGCCGAGCCTGCCGCAACGACGACACCCGACCCTTCGTTGCCGACCGGCATCGATTGACCGCTTCGACCGGCGAGCCCGCGCAGGGTCTGCGGTGGGATGTCGATGGTGACGACCGGGTTGTCGTCGGAGCCGCTGGTTGTTGCGGTTTCGACGTCGGCGGTCGCCAGCAGGAGCCCGAGGTCGGATGGGTTGATGGGGGCGGCCTCGATGCGCACCAAGACCTCGTGAGACTGCGGCTGGGGCATCTCGACGGACGCGATCGACAGCTCCAGATGGCCGTCGGCCGTCACGAGGGATCGAATCTGTCGCATCGTGTTGGGAAGTTCGGTGGTCATCGTTCAGCTCCGGACGGGCTCGGCAATGCCGGCACCCTACCGACGGTGCACCAGTCAGGTTCGACCGAGGTACGTTGCCGGCGTGGTTGCGGACCAATTGATGGCGGCGCGATACCAGATGTCGCTCTCGCTGGGGTTTCACATCGTCCTGTCGTGCGTCGGTGTCGCCCTCCCGGCGATGATCTTCGTGGCCCACCGCCGGGGCTTGAACTCCGGCGATCCGATCGCGCTGTCCCTGGCGCGGCGATGGTCGAAGGTCGCAGCCGTTCTGTTCGCCGTCGGTGCGGTATCGGGCACGATCCTCAGCTTCGAGATGGGCCTGTTGTGGCCGGGCCTGATGTCGCAGTACGGCGACGTGATCGGCCTGCCGTTCGCGCTCGAGGGCATCGCGTTCTTCGTCGAGGCGATCTTCATCGGCATCTATCTGTACGGCTGGGACCGGTTGGCGCCGCGCACCCACCTGTACACCCTCATCCCGATGGCGGTGTCGGGAGCGTTCGGCACGTTCTGCATCATCGCTGTGAACTCTTGGATGAACGCTCCGAGCGGGTTCCGGCTCGTGGATGGCAAGGTCGTCGACGTCGACCCGCTGGCGGCCATCTTCAACCACGCGCTCGTCATGCAGTTCCTCCACATGTTCCTTGCCGCCTACATCGTCACCGGCTTCCTCGCCGCAGCGGTGTACGCCGCCGGCATGTTGCGCGGGCACCACGACCATCGTCATCGGCTGGGCTTCCTGATCCCGTTCGCCTTCGCCTCGATCGCATCGGTGATGCAGCCACTCGTCGGCCATGTCGCGGGTATGCGATTGGCCACGCAACAGCCAGAGAAGTTGGCGGCGATGGACCTAGCCATCGAGACGAAACGTAACGCCCCGCTGACCATTGGCGGCGTGCTGATCGACGGGCGAGCACGGGGAGGTATCGAGGTCTCCGGCGTCGGTTCCGTGCTGGCACGCGCCGGCTTCGACCGACCCGTGCGTGGCATCGACGACTTCGCCCCCGCCGACCGCCCGCCCGTCAACATCGTCCACTTCTCGTTCCAGCTGATGGTCGGGCTGGGCACGCTGATGGCGCTGGGTTCGACCCTGTTCTGGATTCGGCGTCGACGCGGTCACGATCTGTTCCTGTCGAAGTTGGCGATGCGCCTTGCCGTGATCGCCGGCCCTGCTGCCGTGTTTACCCTGGAGCTCGGTTGGATCACGACCGAGGTCGGTCGCCAACCGTGGATCGTCTATCGGGTGCTGCGCGTGCGCGATGCGGTGACCGACAACAACGGTGTATGGATCTCGCTGGCGACGTTGGTCGTCGTCTACAGCGTGATGGGAGTCGTCGCCGGACGAGTGCTGCGCAGCATGACCAGGCGCTGGCGCGCCGGCGATGGCGATGATCTGCCGACCCCATACGGACCTGTCGCGGAATGAACCTGAACGACTCGGTCGCAGCAATCCTGTTCCTGGGAGTCGTCGCCTACGCGCTGTTCGCCGGCGCCGACTTCGGCACCGGTGTGTGGGACCTGACTGCAGGCAACGCCGAGCGCGGTGGGGCGATGCGGGCCCAGATCGACCGGTCCATCGGCCCGGTCTGGGAGGCCAACCACGTGTGGCTGATCTTCGTGTTGGTCTACCTGTGGTCGGGATTCCCGCGGGCTTTCGGTGCGATCATGACCACGCTGTTCATCCCCTGGATGCTCGTGGGTCTGGGCATCGTGCTGCGCGGTTCGGCGTTCGCCTTCCGCAAGTTCGCTGCCGGCGTTGCCGAAGCCCGGCTGGAAGGCGCGATCTTCGCCGGATCGTCGGTGATCACTCCGTTCTTCCTCGGGATGATCGCCGGCGGGATCGCCAGCGGCCGAGTGCCACTGCAAGGCGGCGATCTGTGGACCAGCTGGACCGGCCCGACCTCGTGGGTCGGTGGAACGTTGGCGGTGCTCACATGCGCGTTCCTCGCCGCGACGTTCCTGGCCGCCGACGCCGAGCGGAGCGGGCAGATTGCACTGGCCGCGCAGTGCGGCCGGAACGCCTTTCGCGCCGGGATCGTCACCGGTGTGGTGGCGTTGTTGGCGGTGTTCCCTCTGCGCGACGATTCCGAGACACTCGTGCACCGCCTCGAAGGACATGGATCCGCACCCGTCGTGGTGTCGGCGCTTGCAGGGCTCACCACGTTGGTGCTCCTGCGACGCAACCACTGGTCGGTCGCCCGCATCGCGGCGGTCGTTGCGGTCGCCTCGATCGTGATCGGTTGGGGTGTCGGTCAGTACCCCGACGTGCTCATCGATCACGCGACCATCGATGCAGTCGCCGGAGCACGGTCCACGATGGTCGGCCTCGTGATCGTCTTCGGTATCGCTGCGGTGACCGTGGTGCCGTCGTTGTTGTGGCTGTTCGCGTTGGTGCACCGACCCGCCGCAGACTCCCACGCCTCAGCCGGTTGACACCTCCGTGAGGGATTCGGCGAGCGGTGTTGCCGAGAGCACGATGGGTCCCTCGCGGGTGACGAGGACCTGTTGTTCGAGTTTGACCGATTCGCGTCCGCCCGCCTCGCTCGCCAGGCTTTCGACGCACAGCACCATGCCTGCCT
>JBDTYA010000357.1:0-4607 GCA_040005915.1 Ilumatobacteraceae bacterium | reverse complement strand
CGCGCACACCGGCAGCACGCAGAGCGTCCATCTTTCCCTGGGCGGTGCCCTTGCCTCCGCTGACGATCGCTCCGGCGTGGCCCATCTTCTTGCCTGCGGGCGCGGTGACGCCGGCGATGTACGCGCTCATCGGTTTGGTCACCGACGACTCGATGAAAGCCGCCGCCTCCTCCTCGGCGGAGCCACCGATTTCGCCGATCATGATGATCGCGTGCGTCTCGGGATCGGCCTGGAACTCGCTGAGGCAGTCGATGAAGTTGGTGCCGGGCACCGGATCGCCGCCGATGCCGACGCACGTCGATACGCCGATGCCGAGCTGCTTCAACTCGTAGAGCGCCTGGTAGGTCAGCGTGCCCGACCGCGAGACGATGCCGACGTTTGGGCCGTCCGCGGACGGAAGTTGAGCGATCTCGCCGGCGGTGATGCCGATGTTGCACTTCCCAGGGCTGATGATGCCGGGGCAGTTGGGACCCAGTAGCCGCGTGTTGGGAAAGTCGCGCACCAACGTGTTGAACACCTTGGCCTCGTCCTGCGCGGGAATGCCTTCGGTGATGCAGACGACGAACCCGATACCGGCTGCAGCGGCCTCGAGGATCGCGGCCGAGGCGGCCTTCGGTGGCACAGCGATGAAGGATGCGGTCGCGCCGGTCGCGGCAACGGCGTCGGCGACCGTGTCGTAGACGGGGATGCCTTCTACATCCTGGCCGCCCTTTCCGGGCGTGACCCCGGCGACGACCTGCGTGCCGTACGCCTTGTTGCGCAAGCCGTGGTACTTGCCCTGCCCCCCGGTGAGGCCTTGCACGACGACCTTGGTGCCTGCGTTGACGAAGATGGCCATGTCAGTTGCTCCCGTTGGCCAGCGCCACAGCAGCGCGGGCTGCCTCCAGCATGGTGGGTTTTGATATGAGCTTCGACTCGGGGATGCCGGCATCGGCGAGGATGGCTCGGCCCTCCTCGGCGTTGGTTCCGTCGAGGCGGATGACGATCGGTGCACGCAGATCGACGCGACCCATCGCCTCGACGATCCCCTTGGCCACTTCCTCGCCGCGGGTGATGCCACCGAAGATGTTGATGAAGATGCTCTTCACCTTCTGGTCGAAGTTGATGACCTCGAGCGCAGCAGCCATCACGTCGGCGTTGGCACCGCCGCCGATGTCGAGGAAGTTGGCGGCGGATCCACCGACCTGGTTGACGACGTCGAGAGTGCTCATCGCGAGACCGGCGCCGTTGGCGATGATCCCCACCGTGCCATCGAGACCGATGTACTGCAGGTCGTGCGCGCGCGCCATCTGCTCGCGTTCGTCGAGTTCTTCGGTGGCCCGGTACTCGTCCCATTCGGGATGGCGGAACGCGGCGTTGTTGTCGAGGCTGACCTTGGCGTCGAGCGCGTGCACGCCTCCGTCGGGTCGCAGGATCAGCGGGTTGATCTCGGCGAGATCGCAATCGCCCTCGGTGAAGCAGCGGTACAGCTTGACGAGGATCTCGGCGGCGCCGTCGATCGCAGCCGGATCGAGCTTGGCGTCGAGGCAGGCCTGCCGGGCGTCGACCGGCGACAGTCCGTCGACCGGGTTGATGTGGTGCATGACGATGGCATCGGGATTCGACACGGCGACGGTCTCGATCTCGACACCGCCTTCCGACGACAACATCAAGAGGTGCTTCTTGGCCGCGCGATCGAGCGTGAAGGACGCGTAGTACTCCTCGGCGATGTCGCTGGCGCGCTCGACCCACACCCGCTTCACGACGTGGCCCTTGATGTCCATCCCCAAGATGTCGGATGCATGGGTACGTGCCTCAGCAGCGTCGTTGGCCAGCTTGATTCCGCCCGCCTTGCCACGGCCGCCGACCTGCACCTGCGCCTTGATGACGACCGGGTATCCGGCAGCGTCGGCCTGGGCGACCGCTTCGTCCACCGTCGACGCGACACCACCCGGCGACACGGGGATGTCGTAGCGGGCGAAGTACTGCTTGCCCTGATACTCGAATAGGTCCACCTAGTTCTCCTTGCTGTCCAACGCAGCTTCCAACCACGCACTGATGCCCTTCAACGAACTCCCCGGCCCGAAGATCTCGGCCACACCCTGCGACCGCAGGGCACGGGCGTCGGCGTCGGGGATCACACCACCACCGAACACCAGGACCTCGTCGAGGCCCCGGCTCTCGAGCTCATGCATAACACGTGGGAAGAGTGTGAGGTGCGCCCCGCTGAGCAACGAGAGGCCGACCGCGTCGGCATCTTCCTGCAGCGTGGTTTCGGCGATCTGCTCGGGTGTCTGATGCAATCCCGTGTAGATCACCTCGAAGCCGTGGTCGCGCAGAGCGCGTGTGATGGTCTTCGCGCCGCGATCGTGACCATCCAGACCTGGCTTGGCGACGACGACGCGGTAGGTGCGCTTCACGAATCACGAACCATACGACCCTTCACTGGTTGGCTCCAATCGATGTTGACGGGCACACTGTGACGATGCGACGACCCCAGCTGCGTTCTCCTCTCGCACGGGCGGTTGCGCCGGTGGCCGGCGGAATCGCCTTCTTCGGTCTGATCGCCCTGGTGCTGTGGGGCATCGCCAGTCTCGTGTCGCAGAACGGCAGCGGTGCGACCGCGAATCTCGCCAGCAACGTGTTCCGTCCCGGCTCGGTGATCCGCTACGCGGCGATCATCGATCAGGATGGACCGGTGTTGTTCCCGGATCTGTTGGGAACCGACGGCGACAAGACGATCGTGCTCGATCACGAGAGCCTCGACCCGATGAACGGTTGGAACATCTACCTCGGCCACCCCGCGGATCGCCCGATCTCGTGCAAGGTCGTGCAGGTGCGGCACACCGACCAGTTCGCCGACTGCGAAGGACGCACTGTTGCCGTCACGGCGCTGGCAAGACCGGCCAAGGGGATCGCTCCCGTTGTCAGCACCGATGGGATCCTGACCCTGGACCTGACCCCGGATTGAGCGCGTCAGACGAGTTCGCTGGCCCGCTCGACGAGGCGGGCGGCGAACTCCTCGGTGTGTTGCGGCAACTTGGCACGGTGCAGGGCCACCCCACCCAAGACCTCGGCGCCCAGGGAGTCGAGGACGTTGGTCATCTTCTGTAGCGACTTGCCGGGGTTGAGTGCGTAGGTCAGGAATGCGGCCGCCTTCTTGCCTTGCATCACCGGGAGCTTGGACAGTTCGGCAAGCGCCCACGGGGTTTGGCCGACCACGAACAGGCCGTGGACCCACGTGCCGACCAACACCAGATCAGCTGCCTGCAGGGCTGCGTAATCGGGTTGGCGCACACGCGAAAGCGCCGTGATCCCCCACCCGACCTGCTGGAGCTGCGCGGCAATCATCTCGCCCGCCTTCCACGTGTTACCAGTGAGGCTCTCGACGAGGATCGCTGCTTTCATGCCCGCAATTCAAGCATGATCGCGCACGACGGCTGATGCTTCGAGAAGCGCCGCGCGTTGAGCGCGGCCCTTGCGTATCTTGCGGACGATCGTGACGACGGCCAACGACAACATCGTGATGATCACGAGGCACAGCACAACGATCACCTTCTTCGGCAACCTGCGCGTACCCTCGAACACGTAGATGTCGGGTACGACGTAGGCGACGAGGGACACGATGCCCCACTTGGTGGCAGACCGATACCGGTCGTCTATGAAGCGAAGCACCATCCGCGGGGTCGTGATGGCATCGATCGACGAGCACACCAGATCGATGGACAGGTAGATCCACGGGTTGAATCCGTACGAGCCGAGCGCAGCCCAGATGATGACGGTTCGCACGACCGACCACAAGATGACCGCACCGGCCCAGAGACGGGCGAGCATCTGCCGTTTGCGGAGCGTCTCGGCGGTGTGCTGGATCAAGGCCGACATCGTTACAGCTTCTTCAGGGGTGCCCACGCCAAGGACAGGTGCTTGGTGCCTGCATCACGAAAACGGATCGTGGCCTCGGCCTTGTCGTCGACCCCACGGATGTCGATGATGACACCCTCGCCGAAGGCGGGATGCTCGACATCGTCGCCAAGGCGTAGACCGATCAGTTGCGAGTTGGCGGGTGACGGCTGCTTGGCTCGCTGGCCGGCGGCGAGTGCCGCCTCGACCACACGGTCGCGATGCCTGTCGGCCTCGCCATTGTCACGGTCGACGCGGCGGTAGGGCGGCGGGTCGGACCACTCGTCGCGGGCCCGGTAGCTCTGCCGGCCGTACGTCGTGCGGCCGCTGACCGCGCCGGTCTGCTCGATGAGCTCAGCAGGGATCTCGTCGATGAACCGGGACGGCGGGTTGTAGTTGGTGCTGCCGAACAACTGCCGGCTCCAGGCGTGGGCAAGGAACAGCCGTTGTTGGGCGCGCGTGATGCCGACATATGCGAGCCGTCGCTCCTCCTCGAGCTCCACCGGTTCGGTCAACGCCCTGCTGTGTGGGAACACACCCTCTTCCATACCCACGAGGAACACCGCGGGAAACTCCAAACCCTTGGCGGAGTGCAGCGTCATGAGCACGACACGGTTGTCGTCGTCGAGATCGTCGGTGTCGGCAACGAGCGCGACCTGCTCGAGGAACTCGTCGAGCCGGGTGAACTCGCGCGCCGAACCGACCAGTTCGCCGAGGTTCTCGATGCG
>JBDTYA010000356.1:0-9903 GCA_040005915.1 Ilumatobacteraceae bacterium | reverse complement strand
CTAGCGACCGCTCGAACGATTGCAATCCCATAACTTGGCGACAGGGTAGTGGCCTGCGAGCGCCGTTCGCGCTCGGCACACGAGCCCACTCCCATCGCCCGCCGCAGCCTTCCAAGTCGTCGGGCGCGATTCCGGTACCCGCAGTGCCGGCTTCGCACCCACAGACCGCCATCGGGCGCGATTTCGGCACCCGCGGTACCGATCTCGCGCCCACGGAATCTGTGTTGGGGGTGAGGGTGGCGATTGCTAGCGTTAAGGCCTCTACTCGGGCGAGTGGCGAAATGGCAGACGCGCTAGCTTCAGGTGCTAGTAATCGAAAGGTTGTGGGGGTTCAAGTCCCCCCTCGCCCACCACAAGAACCCCTGCTCAGCAGGTACGGCTAGCCCTCTTCGCGGTAGCGCCACTGGAGTGCCTCGGCGGCGTAGCCGATCTCGGGTGAGCCGGCGTTGTCGGCGGCGAATTCGAAGTGCTCGCGGGCGACGTCGAAGTCGTGCTCCTGATAGGCGATCGCCCCCAGGTAGTACCTCGCCCGTCCCTTGGCCTCGTCGTCGTTGAGTCCGGTGTTGTCGGCGACGACCCGTTCGAACATCGATTTGCCCTTGTCGCCCATCCCGGCCTCGAACTGTTGGAGACCGGCGGCGAGTTCGAGTCCGTAGGTGATGGAACGGTTGTCGTCGATCGCGCTCAGCCCTTGAGCGTCGGTGGCCTTCTCGATCACCTTGCGCGCCTCGTCGGCGTTCGAGCCGGAGCTCTCCGCCAAGGCTGCCTGCGCCCACTCCTGCGCCTCTGCTGCCATGCCGCGGTCCAGCAGGTTCTGAGCCATGAGCAGCTCCACCTGCGATCGCTGCCCGGGCACGACCGCGTCGCTTTCCATCACGCGGGCCACGAGCGCATCGAAGGTCGCATGATCGTGTGACGCGTTGGCCGCGTTGATCGCGTTGATGTATCGAGTCAGCACTTCGGGCGTCGCCGGCACGACGTCGGGATCGACGGCAGCGTCGGGCGTCTTGGCGTCGAGGATCTTCAACAGGTCGGCACCCGCCGGCCCCGCAGCTTCCAACCATCGATATGCCTCGTCGTCGTTGCCCTGTCCCATCAAGATTTCGCCGACGCGGACATACGCATGGTTACGGCTGTTGTCGTCGGCGAACAGCCCGGCAGCAGACACCGACCAGTAGAGCGACAGCGCCAGGTCGAGTTGCTGCCGATCGAACGCGAGGTCTGCCTCGGTGATGTACTCCGTAGTCTGCTGAGCATCCTCGGGCAGCGCCGATGGGTCGTCGATGGCCATGCGACACTCTCGCGCCGCATCGACGGACCGTGCGGACCGATGTCGTGCCCGATCGGGTATCCGTCGGTCTCCTGAGACAGCGGTCGGGACTTCAAGCCCTGGGCACGAGCCATGGCGATCCGTACAGTGCGCTGCGTACCGACGCAGCTACTGGAGTGCGGGTCGGGCGACACGATGCCGGTCGCCTGTTCAGGGCGGTCGGCGGCGGAGCCATAGTCCGGGGGCGGCACTCGCAGAAGGGCCACATCGTGAGATCCCCTCGTCAACACCGTCGCCCAGGAACGAACGCGGGACGGATCGTGGCAAGCGTCGCAATCCTGGCGGGAGTCATCGCCGTCATCGGACCCATCCCGGGCAACCGGCCGCCTGCAATCGATCTACTGCTGCCGCTCCGGGTCGGCGATGCCGCGAACCGCGACGGCCTGAACTTCGGCAACGAAGTCTTGAAGCAGAACGCCAGCTTCTTCGGCGACGCCTCGACCGCGGCGAACATCGCCCAGGTCTCGTCGAACGACCCGGTCCTCGACATCGCCAAGGGGGTCATCGGCTCAAGCAACGTGAATGTCGTCGGCTTCGACAACCCGCTCGTCGCTCCCATCGGCGTGAGTTGGTTGGCTCCCGGTGCGACCGCGGTCTCGCCGGGGTTCAGCGGCACGGTGACGACGGCCGGTCTCACCAATGGCGCACCCGACGCAGACGTCGTCGGCGCGGATGCGGGAGACCTCGTGCGGTTCGCGATCGTCGTCGAGAACACCGGCGCGGGCGTCAACGGAGCGTTCGACGTCGCCATCGACGACATGTTCCCCGACGGTTTCGTCATCCCCGGCGCGGGTATCCGGCTGCTCGTCACCGACGGCGCCGGCAACGCGTTGGCCAATACTGCGGGCGGAGCATTCGTCGCCGTGCCGGGAACCGGTGGCATGCGGAACGGGACGATCACGCTGACCGACGGTGTCACAGGATCGCTGGCCGCCGGCCGGACCGGAACGACCGCCAGCGCCACCGGCACCAACATCGCGGTGATCACCTACGAGCTCGAGGTCGCGGGCGACGCGCTCCCCAACAACTTCTACGAGAACACGACGGTCCTCTCCGGCTTCTCGGCGACCTCCGGCGGGGCCAACTTGTCCTCGTCGCTCCCGGCGGCGAGCACGACGAATCAGGCGAGCGTCACGACGGCTCCCGTCGACATGGTGAAGACGGTGCTGGCCAGCGACCAACCACTGACGACCGGAGACCGCATCATGATCGGTGAAGCGGTCGCCTACCAGTTGGTGTTGACGATTCCCGAGGGAACGACCCGGCAACTCCAGGTCGTCGACGACCTGGACGTCGGCCAGGCGATGCTGTCGGTCGACTCGATCAGCGCGACACCGGTCCTGGCGAGCACGACGGGCTTCGCGACGGCGCTGGCCAATGCCCGGGCAACCCTGGCGGCGCCAGGCTCGACGATGACGATCGAGTTCGGCGATGTCACCAACGGCGACCGCGATAACACGACTCCGGAGACGATCACGGTCGTGTACCGGGCAATCCTCCTCAACGTCGCCACCAACACCATCGATCTCACGAAGAACAACGTTGCCACCGCGTATTACATCGCCACCCCGGATGGCAGTACGGCCATGGACTCCATCACTGTCGTCGAGCCGGTGATGGTCACCGACAAGTCGGCGACGCCGGCGACCGCGGACGCCAACGACACCATCACATACGTGATCGATGTCCGACATACCAACGTGATCTCCGACGCAGTGGCGTTCGATGTCTCCACCGTGGATGTGATCCCGGCCGGACTCACGTACGTGCCGGGCAGCGTGCACACATCGGGTGGCGCGGCGAAGGCGCCGACGTCACTGACGACCGACGGCACGACGATCACCGCGACGTGGGCGCTCCTGAAGTTGGCGCCCTTCGAGTTCGGCCGCATCACCTACCAGGCGACGCTGAACCCCGAGACAGCTGTGCCGTTGTCGATCACCAACACGTCGACGTCGACGTGGACATCGGTGCCCGGGGCCGGCGCGACCACGCCGTACAGCACCGACGACACCGAGCGCACGGGCGTGGATGGGGTGGGCGGCCTCAACGACTTCAGCAGCTCGGACTCCGCCACCGTCACGGTCTCGAATCCACAGATCGTGAAGTCGTTGTTCGCCACCAACGACGCGACGACGACCGGCAACAACATGACCATCGGCGAGACGGGCACGTATCAACTGCTCGTCACACTGCCCGAGGCGTCGATCGCCGGCTTCCAGATCAGCGATGCGCTTCCGGCGGGACTGCGCGTCATCGGAACGCCGAGTGTCCTCACCGCTGCGGCGGCATCCGGCGGCCAGCTGCCGGCCGACTTCAACGGCACGTTGGGCACGCAGACGTTCAGCACCACGACGGTGGCCACTCGCGACACGCTCGTTCTCGATGTCGCCGCGAGCTCGATGGTCGATGACAACGTGACCACCAACAACTCGTTCCTCGTCCGCTTCGACGGCATCGTCGCCGACGTTGCCGGCAACGTCGGGTTCAACCCCGGCGCAACGGTCCTGAGCAACATCGCCGGCGTGCAGATCACCGGCGGGTCACTCGTCACCGCGAACGCCATCATCGTGAACGTCGTCGAACCGCGGCTGAACCTGGTCAAGACGTTCTCGCCCAACAACGCGGCTCCCGGTTCGACGGTCTCGGTGACGATCACCGTTCAGAACGCCGGCCTGTCCCCAGGGCAGGAGTCCGTCCTCAGCGACTCGCTCGATGCCCGTTTCGATGCGACGACGGTCGCGGCGACCTCGACGCCGACCGGGTGGACCTTCGCCCGAGCCGGCACCACCCTGACCTGGAGTGCGAACGCGGGCGTCGCGCACGCTGCGGGCACGACGTTGACGTTCGACTTCACGGTGCAACTGCTGTCGACGAACGTCGCCGGTGCCCCGATTCCCAACACCGCCTCGGCGATCACCAGCACGCGTGCCGGGGTCGCTACCGGCGAACGCGACGAACCGGCGCGGGCCGGCAGCGCCATCCTCGGGGTCGTAACGCCCGACCTGAACGTCACGAAGACCGATGGCGTCAACACCGCCATCCCGGGCGCAACGCTGAGCTTCGTCGTCGTCACGTCGAACACGGGGGGCGCCATCGCCCGTAACGTCACGCTGACCGACTTGCCGGCAGCCGGCACGACCTATGTGGGGGTGACGGGCCCGTGCACGCTGAACGGATCGTCGACCGCGACCGTCAAGGTCTTCGATCTCGGCAGCATCGCCAACGCCGCAAGCGTGTCATGCACGCTCACCGTCACCGTCGACAACCCTGCCCCGGCCGGGACCACCGGCTACGTCAACAGCGTGGCGGTCGCCGACGACGGGACCAACGGAGCGGACCCCACGCCGGCGAACAACTCCAGTGCCGACAGCGACACGATCGTTGCCAATCCCGACCTCGGTGTGACGAAGGACGACGGTGTCAGTGAGCGGACGCCCGGCGCCGCCGTTGCCTACGTCGTCACAGTGACCAACACCGGCAACATCGGGGCCACCAACATCCTTGTCACCGACACCGTTCCTTCCGGCTTCGTGTTCGGTTCGTGTACGCGGGACGTCGGCTACTTCTCGACATCGTGCACGTCGAGCGGCGGTGTCGTGTCGACCTCCGTTGCGGTCATCGCCGGCGGCAACGGCACGGCGCGCATCACGATCATCGGCAACATCGTCAACCCTGCCCCGGCCGGATTGAACACCGTCACCAACACCGTGCGCGTGATCGACGATGGGGCGAACGGGATGGATCCGACCTCGGCGAACAACATTGCCACTGACGCCGACGCGATCGTTGCCGCGCCGGATCTGGTGATCTCGAAGAGCAGCGTGACCTCGACGGTCGAGCCGGGTGGCTCGGTCGGCTACACGATCACAGCGACCAACGTCGGAACGCAGGACGCCACCGACGTCGTCGTCAGCGACTCGCTCCCAGCCGGACTGTCAGCTGTGTGCGGTAGCGAGACACCGGCCGCCGCCACCTGCACGAACAGTGGGTTCACGTGGACGGCCGGGGCGTTCCCGGTCGGCCGATTCACCACCTACAACTACACGTTGCACGCCGCGGACCCGATGCCTGCCGGAACCCACACGCTGACCAACACCGCAACCGTCGCCGACGACGGCGACAACGGGCTCGACCCGACCCCTGCGAACAACGCGGCGACCGTCGCCGTCAGCCTGGTCGGCACCCACGTCGACCTCGCAGTGACGAAGACCGACAACGTCACGCAGGCCGCTCCGGGCGCAACGCTGACCTACGCGATCACCGTGGTCGACAACGGCAACATCGGCGCATCGGGTGTGCAGGTGACCGACACCGTGCCGCTCGGAACGACGTTCGCCTCGGCGCCCGACACAGGCCATGGTGCCGGCGTGAACACCGGCGACGTGGTGGTGTGGGACATCGCCACCGTCCCGGCCGGCGTACCGGTGACGCTGACCCTGGTCGTCGTCGTCGACCGCCTGGCTGAGCCCGGCATGGAACAACTCGTCAACACCGTTGCCGTCGAGGACGACGCATTCAGCGGCACCGACCCGACGCCGGGCGACAACAGTGCCGTCGACATCGATCTGCTGATCGCCAGCCCCGACCTCGTCGTGACGAACACGGACGGGCGCACCACAGTCAGGCCGGGCGACACACTGAGCTACACGGTCGCGGTCACCAATGCCGGCGCTCAGGAGTCCACGGGGGTGGTCGCCGTCGACACGATGCCTGGTGGGACCGAACTGCTGTCGGTGTCGGGTGCTGGGAACGCGACGGCCGGTGTGATCACGTGGCCGTCGACATCGCTCGCGGCGGGCGCCACGATCACCCATACCGTGACCGTCAGGGTCGCATTGCCGTACACGTTGCCGGTGCTCGTGCTGCACGACGTGGCCACCGTGGCCGACGACCATCTCGGCGGGCCCGACCCGACGCCCGACAACAACTACGCGAGCGACGCCGACATCGTCGACAACACCCTCGACCTCAGCATCACCAATGACAACAGCAGCTCGACGACAGCGGCGGGCACCTACACGACGTGGCAGATCATCGTCACCAACCGTGGCCCGGCCGACGTCGGACACTTCACGGTGGTCGACTCGTTGCCGTCGCAGGTGTCCGACGCCGGCTATCGGGCATCGACCGGAACCTACGATCCGGTCACCGGGGTCTGGAACGGCCCGGCCGTGGCGATCGGCGGGACGGTCACGCTCGCGGTGACGGCACTCGTCGCCCCCGATGCCACCGGGACACTCGTCAACACGGCGACGGTCGCCCCCCTCGATGGGCTCGTCGACCCTGAGCCGGCCGACAACAGCGCAATCGATTCCGATGCCCTCGTCGCCGTGCCCGGGATCTCGATCACCAAGACCGCGGCAGCGTCGACCACGGTGTTGGGCGCGTCGATGCTCTACACGATCACGCTGACCAATGCCGGGCCCTCGACGACGACGACGAACGTGTCGATCAACGACGTCATGCCGATCGGCCTGAGCTTGCAACAGGCCGTCCAAACCGAGGGCTGGAACTGCTCGGCAGCTGTCATCGACATGGTCGACTGCGACTTGGACCGGTCGTTGCGGAGTGGCGAGTCGACGACGTTCCAGGTGCACACGACGACACTGGTCGTCGGTGACATTCGCAACGTCGCCACCGTCACGTCGTTCTCCGGCGGGGACCGCGTGTCATCGTCGGCCGTCGCCGACATCAGTGTCAGCGCACCGGTACCGGCTGCTCCGCTCCCGGCCGGTCCGATCCCGTTCACCGGGGCCGATGTAGGGCGCATGCTGCTGTCGGCGGTCGCCCTGCTGGCCGCGGGCGCTCTGATGCTGATGATGGTGTGGCGCCGCCGCCCGGCTCGGTGACCGAGCCCACTACGGCCGGCCGTTGATCTAGAGTTCGGCAACCCCCCGATCGAAATTCACTGGATGCTGCGCTCGCCGCGCCGTTCGCCGTATCCGCCAACATGCAGCCGACCCCATCCCCCTCGCTGTCGACTCGTCGACAGGTGCTCAGTAGTGGGTTCACTGCTGCCCTTGCTTCGTGTGTTGCGCTCGGCGTGCTCGGTGGGGGGCGCGCGTTCGCCTCCGATCCGACGGTCGCGGCGTCGGGCCGTGTCTCGTTGGTCGGCGACTCGCTGACGATGGGCACCTTGCCGTTCCAGGAGGACGCGTTCGCCAATGCCGGCTGGGCCCGATCGACGATCGATGCCCATGGCAGTCGGGGCGTGCGCACCAAGGTCAGGTCCGATCATCACACCGGCCTGACCGCGGTGGATGGCATCCGCAGAGCAGTTGGCGACTCGGAGGTCTGGGTGATCGCGCTCGGCTCGAACGACGCCGGGATCTACTCCAAGGACAAGCAACCGGATCTGATCCGGATGATGATGGACAAGATCGGCACCGGTCACGCCGTCATGTGGGTCAACATCTACCTGCCGCGCACCCCGCCGCGTCAGCAGTTCTGGAACTCTGCGCTCGACCTCGTCGCCGCCGAGCGATCCGACGAGATGTTCGTGTACGACTGGGCATCGATGGCCGAGCAGGAAGATCGATGGCTGGCGCACGACAAGGTGCACTATTCGCGGATCGGCTACAAGTACCGCTCCACGGCGATCGCACTGGCCAGCCGTGGCCTTCTCCCGACGGGCATCGATGCCCGCCGAGTCGGGCCGCGGCGAATGGGTACGTCGACCCGTTCCTGAATCGTCAGGCCTGACAGCGGGAGTCCGCAACCGGCCGGGCTAGGTTCGCGCCGTGCCTTCCCTCTCCCAATCCGACATCGCGACCGCTGCTCAGGCCCTGTATCAGGCCGAGCTCGACAACGAGCCGATCACACCGATCTCCGAGACGTATCCCGACGCGGACATCGCCGACGCCTACGCGATTTCGCAAGCGGTCACCGATCTCAAGGTCGCCGGTGGCCGGGTGATCAAGGGCCACAAGATCGGCCTGACCTCCAAGGCGATGCAGGCGTTGACGAATGCCAAGGAGCCCGACTACGGCACCATGTTCGACAACTGGTTCGTGCTGGAGGGCGGCATCGTGCCGCGCAGCACGATGAACCGCCCGTTGGTCGAGGTCGAGTTGGCGTTCGTGCTGAAGAAGCCGCTGTCAGGGCCGGCCTGCAACATCGCCGATGTCATCAGCGCCACCGATTTCGTGCTGCCGGCCATCGAGATCGTCGACACCCGGCAGAAGGGCCGCGGCCCGAACACCCTCATCGACAGCATCTCCGACGCGGCCGCGTGCGGCTTGGTGATCCTCGGGGCCAACCCCACCAAGCTCGACGACATCGACGTGCGCAACGTCGGCGCGACGTTGTCGATCAACGGGGAGATCGAGGAGAGCGGCATGGCCCGCGCCGTGATGGGTAACCCCATCAACGCTGTCGCCTGGCTCGTCAACAAGTTGTTCGAGTTCGGCGTGTCACCCGAAGCCGGTCATGTGATCCTGTCGGGATCCTTCATCAAGGCCATTCCGTTCCAGGTCGGCGACAACGTCGAGGCCTTGTTCAACGGACTCGGTGAAGTGACGTTCCGTTCCCGCTGACGATCAGTCGTCGACGTAGGCGATGAACTCGCAGGTCACCATCTTGGCACCAGGAGTCACCTGCGTGTGCCGTGCCGGCCGGGCGCCGGCATCGGGGAAGTGTTCGGCCCAGATCGGGTTGCACGCGTCGCGTGACGCCGCGTCCGGGGCGAAGAACGTGATACGGGCGATGTGGCGCCAGTCGGCAGCGGATGCGTCCAGGATCTGGCCGATGTGATGGAACAGGTTGGCGTACTGCGCCTCTGCCGATTCGGGCACGCTCGGCTCGCCGGGATCGCGGGGCGCGATGACGCTGGACACCAGCAATGGCCCGATTCGCGACGCCGCCGGGATGGGATTGACGTGTTGGAAGCTGGTGATGTCGATCGATTTCCGTGCCATGTCACCGACCGTCCTGGCTCGGTTGCTTCGCTGCGAGCCACTGTTCGAACTCGGCGCGACGGTCCTTCGACACCGGGAACACACCGATCGTGCTCTCGCCGGCGTCGACCCGCTCGAGCGCCCACGACTCCTCCGCCTCTTGCTGCACCGATGCTGCGGCGAGCTCGACGACCAGTGACGGCGGGATGACGACGGCGCCTTCGCCGTCGCCGACGATGATGTCGCCCGGCATCACGGTGACCCCGGCGCAGGCGATGGGGATCTGGTGTTCGAGCGGCATGTGCACGCGCCCGAACGTGGCCGCGTGCGACGACCCGTGATACACGGGTATGTCGAGGTCGGCGACTGCCGGCGTGTCGCGTACCGCGCCATCGGTGATCATGCCGGCGGCCCCGCGGCGCAAGGCGCGCAGCGCGAAGATGTCGCCGAACGTGCCCGCCTCGGGTTCGCCGCGGGCCTCCATGATGAGGACCTCTTCGGGAGCCAGGCTCTCGACGGCGCGGCGCTGCGCGTTCTGACCGCCGGACAGACCGGCGTTGAGGTCTTCGCGCAGCGGGACGTAGCGCAGCGTGTGGGCGTAGCCCAACATCCGCTGGCCGGGCTTGATCGGCTTCAACCCGCTGAGGAACGTCGAGCGGATTCCCTTGCGCTGCA
>JBDTYA010000355.1:0-2886 GCA_040005915.1 Ilumatobacteraceae bacterium | reverse complement strand
GACTGCTCACCTTCGTGCGCGTCGATCGCCATTTGGTCCGGATCTCCATCCGGGGTGAGGGGCGACCCCTGCTGCTGATCATGGGCCTCGGCGGCAACATCGAGATGTGGGACCCGCTGGAGCGCGCGTTGACAGCGCACGGGATCCAGACGATCTCCTACGACGCCTCGGGAACGGGCGACTCGCCGGCGCGGGTGGTTCCTTTGCGCATGCATGGCCTGGCCCGCCAAGCCGCGCACGTGCTCGACGCGGTCGGCCATCCGGAGGCTGACGTGTTGGGTGTGTCGTTCGGTGGGGCGGTCGCGCAGGAGTTGACACAGTTGAACCCGCATCGCGTGCGCAAGTTGGTCTTGGCATCGACGATGTGCGGCGTGGGCGGTGTGCCGGGCAATCCACTGGCGATGTCGATCATGGCGACCCCGCTGCGCTACTACTCGCCGAGGTTCATGCGCCTCACCGCGAAGACGATCTACGGCCCGACGATGAAGGGCGCGTTGCTGCAGGACCAGATCGGAGCTCGGCGCGCAAGGCCTCCGAGTATGTGGGGCTACGTCGGTCAACTCACCGCCATCGCGGGTTGGACGAGTCTGCCGTGGCTGCATCGTGTACGAAGCCCGACCCTCGTCATCTCCGGCGCCGAAGATCCGATCGTGCCGCCGATCAATGCCAGGATCCTGGCATGCCGGATTCCGGGTTCAAGGTTGCAGTTGGTAGAGGGAGCCGGCCATCTCCTGCTGCTGGAGCATGCCGAGGAGAGCGCGGCCACCATCGCCGGGTTCCTTGCCGGCTGAGAGATCGCTGGCCGGCGACACGTTGTCGGGCTTATATTCGTATGTGGCGGCTCGAGGCGACCCGGCGGTCGTCGAACCCGCCTCTCGCACCGAGGAGACTCCATGAGCGCAGCCACCGACGCTTCACTTCCGAGCGACCACTCGCCTGCTCGCCCGATGTGGGAGACGAGGTACGACACCGACACCTATCTCTACGGCACCGATCCCAACGATTTCCTCCGTGCCAGCGTCGCACAGCTTCCCACCGGCGCAGCGCTGTGCCTCGCCGAGGGAGAGGGTCGCAACGCAGTGTTCCTCGCCGAGTCCGGTTTCGAGGTGCACAGCGTCGACCTGACCGAGGCCGGCGTCGCCAAGACGCTGCGGCTTGCCAAGGAGCGAGGCGTCCAGGTGCACGCATCGGTCGGTGACCTGTCGACGTTCGACATCGGCGTCGACCGGTGGGACCTGATCGTGTCGATCTTCGCTCACATGCCGGCGACAGTGCGTCGCGATCTGCACAAGCGGGTGGTCGCCGCCCTGAAGCCGGGGGGAGTGGTGGTACTCGAGGCGTACACGCCGGACCAGATCGGACGAGGAACCGGTGGCCCGAGTGTCGCCGAGATGACCATGAGCCTCGACGTCCTCGCCGACGAGCTCGCCCCATTGGAGTTCCACCATGCGATGGAACTCGAACGCGAAGTCATCGAAGGTGCAGGCCACACCGGCGTCGGCGCTGTCGTCCAGGTCATCGCCCGCAAGTCGGGCTGATCCGGCCACTGCAGACCCGGGATCTCGACGACCAGGTCGTGGCGTCATCCACACCGTGACCTGCCGTCGACTTCTCGCCGATCAGTTCTCGGTGAACTCGCAGAATGCTGCGTAGGCGCGTGGTCCGTAGATGGTGGCCGGCCCTCCGCCCATCAGGAACGTCACGCCGATTGCTTCGGCGGCTTCCTGCCTCGTCGCACCGGCGCGGGCAGCGCCCTCGGCGTGTGAGGCAACGCAGCCGTCGCAGCGTTCGATGACCCCGATCGCGAGTGCGATCAGTTCCTTGGTCTTGACGTCGAGAGCTCCGGCCGCGAACGATGCATGATGCAATTCGGAGAAGGCTTTGTATGCATCGGGGATGGCGTGGCGCAGTTCGCGGTGCAACGGCCGGAGCTCGTTGAGAACACCACGCCCGTGACTGTGTTCGATGGCCAATGTGCTGACTTCGGTGTCCATGCGCTCAGGATGTGCCATAGCTCCGTTCGTCACCAGAGACTTGGGACCCTTTGCCGAGCGCCGGCGTGTGCGCGGCAACCAACACGGTCTTGGCCGGTCGGCAGCGGCGACCCCAGAATGGCTGCATGCGATGTTGGCGGAACCTGGAGTGACGCTCGCCTTTGCTGCCCTCATCGGTGTTGGCATCGGGTTCCTCGGCGGATTGTTGGGCAAGGGCGGGTCGGCGATCGCTACTCCGTTGCTCCACGCGATCGGGGTCCCTGCGATCATCGCCGTTGCCTCGCCGTTGCCCGCCACGATTCCCTCGACCCTGATCGCCAGCTACGCCTACGCCCGAGAGCGCCTCGTCGACTGGAGGGTTGTCCGCTGGAGCATCGGATTCGGAGTGCCGGCCACGGCGCTCGGCGCGTTCTTGACCCGATGGATCAGTGGCGGGGCGCTGGTCCGCATCACCGACGTGATCCTGATCGGCCTGGGCCTGCGGCTCATCTTCGGGACGGCCGGCCAGCCTGGGGCCGACCGGGATGCAAAGGTCGTCTCGACGCTTCTGCTCGCCTCGCTCGCAAGCGGTGTCGGTTTCGTGTCTGGTCTCCTCGCCAACGCCGGCGGCTTCCTGCTGGCGCCGTTGTTCATCACGGTGCTCCGCCTTCCGATCAAGCGGGCTCTCGCCAGCTCGCTCGCGGTCGCCTCCGTCCTGGCTGTTCCCGGCACGATCGTTCACGCCGCGCTCGGCCACATCGACTGGACATTGGTCGTCGTGTTCGGCTCCACGGCGGTGCCGCTGTCGTTCATCGGTGCCCGCGTGGCGATGCGAACCGACCCCCACCGACTCGAGCGGATCTACGGTGCCGCGCTCATCGTCCTCGGAACCGTGTTCCTGATCATCTCCTGA
>JBDTYA010000354.1:0-2001 GCA_040005915.1 Ilumatobacteraceae bacterium | reverse complement strand
CGCTCGGCGATGTGGGCCATGGGTAGGTAGCTGACGACGCGCCTGCCTGCGAAGTCTTCGAGCCCGAAGCACAGCCGCAGCGATTCGACGGTGTAGACCACGTTGTACTGGCTGATCATCACGCCCTTCGGCGGGCCGGTCGTACCGCTGGTGTAGATCAGGGTGGCGATGTCGTCCGGTTGTATTTCGGCGGCCAGCGAGTCGAGGTCTGCAGCGCCTCTGTCCATCAACACGGATGCCGGCTGGACACCGTCGGGACAGCCCCCTGCCGGTGGATCGATCACGTAGATCTGCTTGAGCTTGGGCAGGTCGTCTCGGATCTTCATCAGGCGGGTTAGGAATGTGGCGTCTTCGACGATCGCGATCTCGGCGCCGGCGTGGTCGGCCAGGTATTGGATCTCCTCCGATGACGAGGAGTTGTAGATGCTGACGGGTGTCGCCCTCAGGAACTGGGCGGCGAGGTCGAACCAGTGGAACTCCGGACGGTTGCGCATCATCAGCAGGATGCGCTCGTTCGGAACGAGGCCTGCCTGCTGCAGCCCGGCGACTGCGCGGGCCGTCGTGTCGGCGTAGTCGCGCAGGGTCCACACGTTCCACGAATCGGGCGTACCGTCCTTCATCGAATGCAGCGCCGGTAGTCCAGGCTGTTCACTGACCAGTTTGAGGAAGAGCTGCGGAGCGTTTGTGCCGGCAACGGCACTCTGGACCTCTTCGATCGACACCTGTGGCATTGGGGCAGTCTTCCACGTGGTTGCGCCGTCGGCTCCAGGGTGAACCCCCGGTTTGAGTGCCGGCACCGGCAGGCTGCAGACTGCACTCGCTCACCCACCAAAGGGGATCCGTCATGCCCACCGCAGTCATCGTCGATGCAATCCGAACTCCACTCGGCCGCCGCAACGGCAAGCTCAAGGATTGGCACCCTGTCGATCTTGCCGCGGAGACCCTGTCGGCGCTGATCGAGCGCACTGGGATCGACCCGGGGATCGTCGACGATGTCGTGATGGGATGCGTCATGCAGGTTGGTGAGCAGGCGGTGAACATCGCTCGTAACGCGGTGCTCGCGGCCGGCTGGCCGGAGACCGTGCCCGGGACGACGATCGATCGCCAATGTGGGTCCAGCCAGCAGGCGGCCCACTTCGCGGCTCAAGGTGTCATTGCCGGAGCGTACGACGTCGTGGTCGCTGCCGGTGTCGAGGTCATGACCCGGGTGCCGATGGGTGCTTCGATGGTTGACGGCAAGTTCGGCTTTCCGTTCGGACCGAAGGTCGGGGCGAGGTATGCGCCGAGCGGAGGTCTCGTTCCGCAGGGCATCTCCGCTGAGCTGATCGCCGACAAGTGGGGCCTGTCGCGTGACGACCTCGACGCGTTCGGAGCTCGGTCGCAGCAGTACGCGGCGCGGGCGACCGCCGAGGGTCGGTTCCAGGCGGAGATCTTGCCGGTGCTGGGTTCTGGCGGGGTCATGATGTCGGTCGACGAGGGCCTGCGCGACACGACGATGGAGTCGCTGGCCAAGTTGAAGCCGGTATTCCGCACCGAGGAGGAAGGCGGCCGGGTCACCGCCGGCAATTCGTCTCAGATCACCGACGGGTCGTCGGCCCTGCTGATCATGAGCGAGGAGAAGGCTGCTGAGCTCGGCCTGACTCCGCGTGCTCGCTTCGTCAACTTCTCGCTGGCGGGTGCAGATCCGCGGATGATGCTGACAGCCCCCATTCCGGCGACCGAGAAGGTCTTGGCTCGTGCCGGACTTTCGATCGACGACATCGACCTGGTCGAGATCAACGAGGCGTTCGCCTCCGTGGTCCTCGCCTGGGAGAAGGAACTGCACCCCGACATGGCCAGGGTCAACGTCAACGGCGGAGCGATAGCGCTCGGGCATCCACTCGGTGCCTCCGGAGCACGTCTGATGACGACGCTGCTCAACGAGCTCGAGCGCACCGGCGGACGGTACGGCCTGCAGACGATGTGCGAAGGTGGCGGCATGGCCAACGCCACCATCATCGA
>JBDTYA010000353.1:0-3717 GCA_040005915.1 Ilumatobacteraceae bacterium | reverse complement strand
CGACCGAGGTGGCTGATCTGGATCATCGCCGCCGCGCCGTGTTCGTGGATGCCGTCGGTCATCGCCTGGATCCACGGCACGATCGCGTCGTCGTAGGCGTGCAGGTTGCCGAACGCCGGCGGGCTGTCGGGTGACACGACGGCGGTGCCTGCCGTCATCGTCAAGGCCAGCCCGCCCTTGGCCTTCTCGACGTGATAGAGCCGATAGCGATCCTTGGGCATCCCGTCCTCGCTGTACGCCGGCTCGTGCGACGACGAGAACACCCGATTGCGAAGCTGGAGTTGCTTGATGGTGAACGGTTGGAGCAGCGGATCTGAACTCACGGTTACTTCTTACAACGTCTGTCCCTTCACCGGCGTGGTCGTCGCGTGCGTCACGGAGTCCTGGCAAACTTTGTCGCTCCGCCGTCGCCTGACGCTGCCGGAGCGACAAAGCTCCGGCGGGAGTGGGGCGCGCCGCGAAGTCGGCTGCTACGAGGTGAGGGCGTCGACGAAGGGGTCGCTCGACATCGGGGTGGCACCGTCGGAGGTGACAAGGACCTGCTGCTCCAGTTTCACGCCTTGGCCGCCGCCGACGGCGCCGATGTAGCTCTCGACGCACACGACCATGTTCTCGACGAAGTCGCCGTCGTATCCCCAGTCGGCGTAGTCGGCTGCGTAGGCGACCGTCGGGAACTCGTCGACCATGCCTGCGCCGTGGATCATCATCATGTAGCGATTCGGCACGTACTCGTCGGGAACGGGCCAGCACTTCTCGCCGAACTCCTTGAACGACAGGCCGGGTTTGATCAGATCGATGTTGGTGAGGATCTGCTCCTGGGCGATGTCGTACAGCTTGCGCTGTTCGGCCGTCGGCGATCGGCCGGGGCACACCAAGGTGCGGGAGATGTCGGCGAGGTAGCCCATCGGTCCGACCATGTCGGTGTCGAAGGCCACCAGTTCGCCGGCCTCGATCAGCTTGTTGCTGGCCTCTTGGAACCACGGGTTGGTGCGTGGGCCCGATGTCAGCAGGCAGCATTCGATCCACTCGCCGTCGTGGGCGATGTTGGTCTGGTGCAGGATGCTCCACAATTCGTTCTCGGTCATGCCCGGCTGCAGCGCCTGACGGATGCGTTCGACGCCGACGTCGCACACGTCCATCGACAACTGCATGGCCATGATCTCCTCCGGTGTCTTGATCATCCGCGCCAGCTCCAACGGTTCCTGGGCGTCGAACAACCTGATGCCGGCGTCGATGAGGTGCTGTGCGCCCCACGGCTCGCAGCGGTCGACTGCCAGTCGTTGATCGGCGCCGCCGTACTTCCGCATGAGATCGATGATTTCGGTCGACCACAGCGCAGCCTTCTCCTGCGTGCGCGGGCCCGACAGGAAGTAGAACCACGGCGTCGCCTTGCGCACCTCGTCGACCCCATCGAGATCGGTCTGCAGGTACATGCACGTGCCGAACTCGAACAGCACCACGGGTCCGTCGACCGGGACGAACACGTAGCGGCCCGGGGCGTGCAACGTCCACACGTTGAACGTGTGCGTGTCGGTGGCGTAACGGATGTTGATCGGGTCGCTGAGCAAGGCCGCGCCGTAGTCGTGGGCGACCAGTTCGGCGCGGATGCGAGCGAGGCGGTCGAGCCGCAGCTTGCGCCGGTCGATCGCGGCGAGGCGGGAGGGTATGTCGATTGCCAAGGTCACGAGCAACTCCGGTTCGGAAGGATCAGTACCACTGGTCGGGCATAGAAGCTTTACGCCGTTCGATGAACTCGAGCAAAGCGGCGTCGATCGCGTCGTCGATCGGCGGAGCGACGTAGTTCTGCAGCGAATTGTGAACGAGGACCGCGGCGCGATCCTGGCTGGTGAGCTCGCCCGCATCGCGCCACTGCTCGAACGATGCCGAGTCGCTGAGCGCCGGCTCGTAGAACGCGGTCTCGTAGTGACGCAGCGTGTGCTGCGCGGAGAAGAAGTGCTTGCCCGGCCCGATCTCGGCGAAGCCGTCGAGCGCGAACTGATCCGCTGACAGGTCGAAGCCCTTCAGGTAGGTGTGTGCCGCACCGCACAGGTCGAGATCCATCATGAACTTCTCGTATCCCATCGCCAGGCCGCCTTCCAGCCAGCCGGCGGCGTGGAGGATGAAGTTGGCGCCGCACAGCAACGCCGACAACATCGAGACGGTGGACTCGCTCATGGCCTGTCCGTCGGGAACCTTCGACGAGGTGAACGCACCGCTGCATCGCAGTGGCAGGCGGGCTCGACGGGCCAATTGACCCACGACCAAGGATCCCAGTGCGGGCTCGGGCGTGCCGAACGTCGGGCTGCCGCTGTGCAGGTTCATCGACGACAGGAAGTTGCCGTAGATCGCCGGTGAGCCGGGTCGTATCAGTTGGCCCAGGGCAACGCCGACCAATGTCTCGGCGTGTGCCTGGGCGACGGCGCCGGCGGTGGTGACGGGGCCCATCGCCCCGCCGAGGATGAAGGGCACGATGACGGGTGCCTGGTTGGCCGCTGCGTAGGTCTTCAGCGCGCCGGTCATCGTCGCGTCCCACACCAGTGGCGAGTTGACGTTGACGTTGCCCATGATCACGCAGTTGTTGTCGACGACATCGGCGCCGAACACGATGCGGGCCATGTCGATCGAGTCGGCGGCACGAGACGGGTGCGTCACGGAGCCCATGAACGCCTTGTCGCTGAATCGGAGGTGGGCGTACACCATGTCGAGGTGGCGCTTGTTGACCGGCACGTCGACCGGCTCGCACACGGTGCCGCCACCGTGGTGCAGCCACGGCGTGTCGTATGTGAGCTTGACGAAGTTCTGGAAGTCGACGAGCGTGCCGTAGCGCCTGCCGCCGGCCAGGTCGCGGACGAACGGCGAGCCGTACGTCGGTGCCAGCACGACGTTGTTGCCGCCGATCTCGACCGATTTCGCCGGGTTGCGAGCCAACTGCGTGAATTGCTCGGGGGCGGTCGCGCACAGGGTTCGGACGTGACCGGGATCGAAGTGCACGGTGACGCCGTCGACCGTCGCGCCCGAATCCTTGAAGAGCTGTAGCGACTCGGGGTCGTCGCGGATCTCCATGCCGACTTCGGCCAGGATCCGGTCGGCATTCGCCTCGATCAATGCCAGGCCTTCTTCGCCCAGCAGTTCGTACGGCGGGATCTCTCGACGGATGAACGGCGGGGCGTGCGGCCTGGCGCCGTCCCCCGTTCGGGCCGCCACGCGTGCTGAGCGTCCACCGCCTGTGCGGTGGCGGGCTTCGTCCATCGCAACCCCCTTTGCCGAGCCGACCGTACCAGCTGAGACCATTCCTGGTACGACTGTTCCGCGATTGAGCATTGACGCCTCGTTTCATCGCTGGCTATCGTGGCGCACCTGGCCGCTTCGAAGCGGCCCTGTATCACGGGGAGATATTGATGGACCACCGGCTCTTTGACAGCGTGCGTCGCCAGGCAAGCCCAGCAGAAGCAGAACTCGTCGACTCGTTCGCCCAGGGGCGGATCTCGAGGCGTACCTTCGTCGCCCGAGGAACGATGATCGGCCTCGGTGCGCCGTTGATCGGTGCAATCCTCGCTGCCTGCGGCAGCGACAGCAAGGGCACGACGGGGGCCACGACAGCTCCCGGCGGCACGAATGCTCCTGCCGGCTCGACGGCTCCTGCCGGCTCGACCGCTCCCGGCGGCACGTCGGCCCCTACCGGCACGACGGCCCCTGCCGCCGGCGCCATCAAGCAGG
>JBDTYA010000352.1:0-9254 GCA_040005915.1 Ilumatobacteraceae bacterium | reverse complement strand
CGGCTGACCGCTCGAATCCGCACCCCATTCACAAAGCCGACGGGTGTAGCGCAACGGCGACCGGGTACGCTCCCGTCGTGATCGCTATGGAGTTGGTCGGGGTGCGTGTCGAGGTGCCGGCCAACACGCCCGTGGTCATCCTCCGCGAGCAGCCCGAGCCGCATCGCGTGTTGCCGATCCTCATCGGCTCACCCGAGGCCTCGGCCATCCACACCGCCTTGTCGGGCATCGTTGCTCCGCGCCCGATGACGCACGACCTCATCGTCGAACTGTTGAAGAGCGCTGATGCAATTCTCGACAGGGTGGTCGTGACCGAGATCCGCGATCACACCTTCTACGCCGAACTACATCTCCGCGTCAGCGGTAACGAGTCGGTGGTGTCGTGCCGGCCCAGCGACGCAATTGCCGTCGCCTGCCGCACAGGCGCAACGATCTACGCCGAGGAGTCGTTGCTCGACGAGGTCGGTCTCGCCGCTGCCGACGGCCTGGCCGATGACGAGCCAGAGGATGAAGCCATCCTCGACGAGTTCCGCGATTTCCTCGACGAGATCAAACCGGAAGACTTCGAAGCCTAGGCACTTTGAGCGCGGACCTTCGCGCGTAGGGTGTTTGACGTTGCAGTGTTCTTCGCCTAGCCTGGCGCTCCTTACATTGCCGTAGTTACGCGGTTGTGAGTGGAGGGCAGACGATGAGCGAAGAGGGTTTCAGTGGCACAAAAGCGGCGACGATCGTCGGCATCACGTATCGCCAACTCGACTATTGGGCGCGTACCGACCTGATCCGGCCCTCGCTCTCCGACGCCAGCGGCAGCGGCAGCCGACGCCTCTACAGTTACCGCGACCTCCTCGAACTCCGTGTGATCAAGAGCCTGCTCGATGCCGGCATCAAGCTCGAGTCAGTGCGCACCGCGTTCGAGTATCTACGAACCCAGATCGAGACCGACATCGCCAGCGCCCACCTCGTCATCAGCGGTAGCGACGTCATCCTGTGCGACGGCGAGCAACTGATCGACGTCATGCGTCGGGGCGGCCAGGGTGTGCTCAACGTGTTGGCCATCGGAGGCGTGAAGTCGGATCTCGACTCGACGATCGTCGAGCTCGCCGGCACACCCAGCGAAGCCGCGGCGCGGCGCGCCGTGTGATGGGGGACTCCGAACTCAGCCCGCTCGACGCCTTGCATCGTGGGCTCGATGCGAAGATGGTGCCGTTCGGCGGTTGGGGCATGCCGCTGTCGTACCCGCTCGGCACCATCGACGAGCATCTTGCCTGCCGCAACGACGCTGTCGTGTTCGACGTATCGCATCTCGGCACAGTCCGCGTCGAGGGCAGCGATGCCGACGAACGATTGCAGTTCGCGTTCACCAACGACCTCTACAAGATCGGTGCCGGTCGCGCCCAGTACACACACCTGCTCGACGAGAGCGACGCATCCGTGCTCGACGACATCATCGTCTGGTGGGTCGACGACGAGGTCTTCGACGTCATGCCCAACGCGTCGAACACCGACCGTGTGCGGGCTGCGATCGGCGGCCACGAGACCACCCACGACCGCGCCGTGCTCGCCGTGCAGGGCCCGAATGCCAAGCAGCGCCTTGCCACAGTGTTCCCGGCGGCCGCCGAAGTCGGCCGATTCCGGGTTGTCCCGTTGAGCTGGGAAGGCGTCGACTGTGTCGTCGCCGGTACGGGTTACACGGGCGAGGCCGGTGTCGAGATCGCAGTGCCCAACGCATGGGCCGCCGATCTATGGACCGCCATCACCGCAGCCGGAATCGTGCCGGCCGGTCTCGGGGCCCGTGACACCTTGCGTCTCGAAGCCGGCCTGCCGCTTCACGGCCACGAACTGGGTCCCGGCATCACCTCGTTACAAGCGGGCCTCGAGTGGGTCGTCGCCTGGTCGAAGGACGAGTTCCGCGGCCGCGAGGCACTGGCCGCCGAACGATCCGCAGGTATCGCTCGCAAGCTCGTCGGGATCGCCACCGACGGCCGTCGACCGCCTCGTGCCGAGTGCGACGTGCTGGTCGCAGGTAACCCCGTCGGCGTCGTCACCAGCGGCAACTTCTCACCGGTGCTTGGCCACGGCATCGCCTTGGCGTTCATGCCACCCGACACCGCGATCGGCGCCGAGGTGGGCATCGATGTGCGCGGCAGCATCCTGCCCGGTCGGGTCGTGCCGACGCCGTTCATCCCCAAGCACTGACTACAGCCTCTTCGGAGCTGCTTTCGCCGGAGCGGCCTTCTTCGTCACCGGCTTCTTCGCGGCCGGGGCCTTCTTGACAGGGGCCTTCTTGACCGGGGCCGGACCCGTCTTGAGGGGACCCGGCGGAGTGGCCTCGAGCGTGGCCGCGGAAGGTGGTGGCGGGGGAGAGCCGCCCAGCAGCGATGCGAACGGCTTGAGGCCGCCGAAGAGGCTGCCGGCGGACTCCGCCATCTGCCCGAGGGGCTGTAGCTTGCGGGAGAGGTCGCCGAGCACCGTCATGAACTCACCGAGGTCGGTCGGCATGGAGGTGAGAGCCGGCGAGGAGAGTACGTCGGCGAGCCTCGACAACCCCGGCGTCACACGATCGATCGGCCCGCTCAGCTGATCGACCATCCCATCGGCGGCGTTGATGATCTTGGTCACCTGTGGCACAAAAGCACGGATCGGCTCTTCGACGGTGTCGAGGAGACCGTTGACCCGCTCGGCGACGCCGTGGAGTTGTTGCATCGTCTTGTTGAAGTTCTCGACGGCCGACAAGAAGTCGGTGACGCCACGTTGGAACTGACCGATCGACTTGGTGACCGCACCGAACGGGTTGGCTCCGCCGAACAGACCGAGTAGATCACCGAGCCCGGGGGGAGTGTTCTGCGCCATGTTGCGAACGGTATCGCTCGGTGGAGTGTTTCACGCCTCCCTGGGTGCCCCCGACAACTCCGCGAGGGCCTCCAGCGGTTCGCAACTGCACACGAGGTTGCGGTCACCGTACGCGGCGTCGATGCGCGAGACCGGTGGGAAGTACTTCGATGCCCGCAGTGCGGCCACCGGGTACGCGCCGAGCTGCCGGTCGTATGGGCGGTCCCAGTCGCCGATCAGGTCTTCGGCGGTGTGCGGGGCATTGCGCAGCGGGCTCGCCTCGACCGGCCAGTCGCCGGCGGCGACGGCGTCGATCTCGCCCTTGATCGCGATCATCGCCGAGCAGAAGCGGTCGATCTCGTACAACGACTCGCTCTCGGTCGGCTCGATCATCAACGTGCCCGTGACGGGGAAGCTCATGGTCGGTGCATGGAAGCCGTAGTCGACCAGTCGTTTGGCGACATCGTCGACGGTCACGCCGGTCGACTTGGTGATCGGCCGGAGATCGATGATGCATTCGTGGGCCACCCGACCGTGCTCGCCGGTGTACAGCACGGGGAAATGCGGATCGAGGCGGGTGGCGATGTAGTTGGCGTTCAACACGGCCGTGGCGCTGGCTTCGGTGAGGCCCGCCGCGCCCATCAATGCGATGTACACCCACGAGATCGACAGGATGCTGGCGGAGCCGAACGGTGCGGCGGCTACCGCACCCACGTGGCGGCCTTCGGAGGCGAGCGGATGGGCGGGCAGGAAGTCGGCAAGGTGGGCTCGGACGGCGACCGGCCCGACGCCGGGTCCGCCACCGCCGTGTGGGATGCAAAAGGTCTTGTGCAGATTGAGATGGCTGACATCGGCACCGAACTTGCCGGGTTGGGCCAGCCCGACCATCGCGTTGAGGTTGGCGCCGTCGACGTAGACCTGGCCACCGTGGCGGTGAACGATCTCGCACATCTCGCCGATGTGGGCCTCGAAGACGCCATGGGTCGACGGGTATGTGACCATTGCCGCGGCCAACGAATCGCCCGCCGCCGCCGCCTTCGCCTCGAGATCGCCGAGATCGATGTTGCCGTGATCGTCGCAACGCACCACGACGACCTTGAGGCCGGCCATCACCGCGCTTGCCGCGTTGGTGCCGTGCGCGCTCGATGGGATCAGGCACACATCCCTGCCGGACTCGCCGCGGCTGCGATGGTACGCGTGGATGGCCAGCAGACCGGCGAACTCGCCCTGGCTCCCGGCATTGGGTTGCAAGCTGACGGCGTCGTAGCCGGTGATGGCCATCAGCATCTGCTCGAGCTGGGTGATCATCCCGCGGATCCCGATCGTGCATTCCTCGGGGCTGAAGGGGTGCATGTCGGCGAGGCCGGGCCACGTCAACGGTTCCATCTCGACCGTGGCGTTGAGCTTCATGGTGCAGGAGCCGAGCGGGATCATCGTGCGATCGAGAGCGAGGTCTTTGTCGGCGAGGCGGCGAAGATAACGCAACATCTCGTGCTCGGTGTGGAAGCGGGAGAACACCGCCTGCGTCAGGAACTCGTCGGTGCGCCGGCGCGACAGGCCATCGGTCGAGCTGTCGGCCGGCACCTCGGTGATCCCGAACGCACCGAGCAGGGTCGCCAGGGTCGCCGGGGTTGTCGTCTCGTCGAAGCTGAAGCCGACCGTGGCATCGTCGACGAATCGGAGATCGAGCCCTGTGGCCGCAGCGCGAGCGAGCACGGTCGCCGCGTCGCAGCGCACCTGCACGGTGTCGAACCAGGTGTCGTTGACCAGTTCGAGACTTGCCGAACGAAGAGCATCGACCGCCATCGAAGTCAGCCGGTGGATTCGTTCGGCGATCCGCCGCAGACCGTCGGGGCCGTGCCACGCCGCATAGAAGCCGGCGATGTTGGCCAACAGGACTTGGGCCGTGCAGATGTTCGATGTCGCCTTCTCGCGGCGGATGTGCTGCTCGCGGGTCTGCAGGGCAAGACGCATCGCCGGACGGCCCTCGGTGTCGGTGCTGACACCCACCAGTCGGCCGGGAAGGGCGCGGGCCACCGATTCGTCGGCTGCGATGAACGCTGCGTGGGGGCCACCGAATCCCATCGATACCCCGAACCGCTGGGCAGAGCCGATGGCGATGTCGGCACCATGCCGCGCCGGCGGTTCAGTGAGCACGCATGCCAACAGATCGGTGGCGATGACGACCAATCCGCCGACGTCGTGCACGGCTTCGATGGCTGCCGCCCAGTCGACGATCGCACCACTCGACGTCGGCAGGCTGAAGAGCGCTCCGAAACAACCGTCAGTGACTTCGTCGACGTCGCCGACGACCAACTCGATGCCGACGGGCTCGGCACGCGTTGCCAATACGGCGATGGTCTGCGGATGGGTGTCATGGTGCACGAAGAATCGATCGCTCACCGACTTCGACAAGCGGCGAGCCATGGTCATCGCCTCGGCCGCGGCGGTGGCCTCGTCGAGCAGCGAGGCGTTGGCCAGATCGAAGCCGGTCAGCTCGGCGACCATGGTCTGGAAGTTGAGCAGGGCCTCGAGACGACCTTGGCTGATCTCCGGTTGGTACGGCGTGTACGCCGTGTACCACGCCGGGTTCTCCAAGACGTTTCGCACGATCACCGGCGGCGAGATGGTGCCGTAGTAGCCCATCCCGATCAGGCTGGTACGGCTGACGTTCTGCGACGCCAGCATGCGCAGCTCGTCGAGAACCGACTCCGGCGATCGCGGCGCACCGAGGGAGAGGACACCGTCCATGCGGATGGCTGCGGGCACGGTGTGCGCGAGGAGCGCCTCGACGGATTCCTCACCGATCACCGTGAGCATGTGCTGCCGCTCGTCGTCGGTCGCCGAAGTGTGGCGGCGGGTGAACTCGCCGGCGTCGATCAGCTCGTCGAGATGTGGTGGCATTGGTACTCCCTGGGGGTCGCAGAAACAAGTTCTTCCCCAGCTGTCATCGGTACCTGAGAGCTTCTCCGCCGTGATTGCGATGGCGGATTTCCCCGTCGGCGAGCGGGCCGTGTGCCCGCTGCTTTCCAGCGTTGCCTTCCCGAGCGGTCCGTTTGCCTGAGAGATTCCGGGGAGGTTGCTCCTTCGGCGCCGCAACGCTGGCTGCGTTGAAGGCTCTCCCGATCGGGGATGTCGACACGTCGAACCCTAGCGGCTGGCGCAGCCCGACTGTTCGACCGTCGTCTCGATCCGGGCGGTGCCTCGGAGCGCGTCGGCCGGCACCCACACGTCGCCGGGCACGGCACTGGTGTCTCGCCACTCCATCAGGCGGATGTCGTCGATGTCGAGGCGTGGCGAGCCCCTCGGCACGATGAAGTACAGCAACACCGCATTTGGTCGCGTCGAGTTGACCCTGGCGTTGACGATCGCGGTCAGATCGAGATCGAGATCGCGCCAACCGACGCTGTCGACAACGGGAAGTGCCACGTCGCTCTGCTCGAGAGTGCTACTCGACCGTGCCGTACGTGCCTTGCGCCCCATGTCGGCTCGCCTGCAATGACTCGTCGATGCTTGCACGCAGATCGCTGACGAACTCCTCGATCCTGCCGTCGTGCACGACGCTGACCGTGAGGTGCAGCGACGAGGGTGGCCCCTGTCGATCGACGTACCAACCCCGGCGCCATAGGCCATCGGCCACCGCGAACACGTCGAGCTGAGCGTCGTCGGTTGCACCGAATGCAAGGAGGGTGGTCTCCGGTTGAGCCCTGATGGCGAGCTCCGGAATCGCTTCTACCTCAGCAGCAAGTTGCAGGCAGGCCTTGCGCGCTGCAGCCGTCACCCGCATGTAACCATCGTTGCCGAGGTAGCGCATCACGGCCCACGCCGCGGCCATCGATCCGCCACCTTTGGTGCCCAGCACACCCGACGAGCCGTAGACACCCCCGAGCCAGTTGTCGGTCACGTAGGTCTGGTAGCCGCGGAGCTTCTTGTTGCGGTGCATGATCACCGACGCGCCCTTGGCGGTGTACCCGTACTTGTGCAGATCGACCGAGATGCTGGTGACACCCGGAACCGCGAAGTTCCACGGTGGAACCGGCATGCCGAGGCGAGCCATGTAGGTCAGTGTGACGCCGCCCATGCACGCGTCGACATGACAGTTGATGTTGCGCGACTCGGCCAGCGCGGCGATATCAGTGATCGGGTCGATCACGCCCTGCGGGTACTGGGGTGCCGAACCCACCAGCAAAACGGTGTTCTCGTCGATCTGGGACTCCATCGCGGCAACGTCGGCACGCCAAGCCGCATCGACCGCGACCCGACGGCTCTCCAGGCCGAAGTAGTGACAACCCTTCTCGAACGCGGCGTGCGCGCTGGCGGCCAACACCACGTTCGGCTCGGTGATGCCGAACTCCCGACGGCCGCGCTCGCGGGCCGCCTTCACTGCCATCAGGATGCTCTCGGTACCACCTGATGTCATGAATCCGGCGCCGTCCGCGCCGGCCTGCAACCAGTCGCCGACGAACGACACGACCTCGGCCTGCAGATGGCGCAGGCTCGGAAATGCATCGGTGTTGAGCGCGTTCTCGGTGGAGTACCGGCGATAGGCCTCCTCGGCGACGGTCAACACGTCGTCGCCGCCGTAGTAGACGAGCGTGAAGGCCCGTCCGTCGCGCCAGCGAACATCGTCGTGCTTCAGAACGTCGAGATGATCGAAGATCGCCTCTGGCGACATGCCTTCGTCGGGTAGGCCCATCCAGAGAAGGTAGCCGTCGCGGCTACGGAGCCTCGGCCGCAACAACCGCGAGGTCGATCACAGGCAACAGGTCGTCGGTGTTGACGGGCCGTTTGCCGCTGACCATCACCGACACCGTCAGCCCATCTGGCCGGTTGACGACGATCGAATGGGTCGACTCGATCGTGCCGGTGTGGCCCCACGACCCGTCGCCGAACAGCATCAACCCGAGCCCATAGCTCCATCCGTCGACGGGCGGCGGGGTCTCCACGGGCATCGGAACACGCACGCGCATCGCATCGACTGTCGCCTGGTCCAGCAGGTGAGGGCCGCCGGCCTCGGTGCGTAGCGACGTGGCGAGCTCGGCGAGATCGAGGGGGGTCGCCACCCACCCTCCAGCCGGGCCGAGCGTCTCCATGTAGTTGCGTCCGCGTGCCGATGCGTGGACCGCGTCACCTCTTTCCGTGTCGAACGTGGGGGCGAGGTGGGCATGGATGTCGAGTGGCTCCAGGACCCGTTCGCGGATCGCGGCCTCGAACGGTTGACCCGTGACCTTCTCGATCAGCAGGCCCAGTACGCAGAAGTTGGTGTTGCTGTATTGGAATGCGACGCCGGGGTCCGCCTGCAACGTCTGATCGAGAGCGTTGTTGGCCGCCTGGTGCCAGTTGTCGACCCCATGGTTGAAGAAGATCGGGCGCGCCGCATCGAAGCCTGAAGTGTGCGACAGCAATTGACGAACGGTGATCGTGGCGATGCGCGGGTCGGCGAACGGGCCGGGGATCCCGAGTTGATCGACGAATGGCCTGTCGAGCGCAACCGCTCCCTCGTCGACCAGTTGCATGATCGCGATCGAGGTGAACAGCTTCGAAACGCTCGCCATCCGGAAGCGTGTCGTGACGGTGGCGGCGGTGGGGTCGAACGGGTTCTCCATGCCGAACGCCGCAGTGTGCAAAACGACTCCGTTGCGCATGACCGCCGCACCCGCAGAGATGTCACCGACATCGACCGTGGCGGACGCAATCACTGCGTCGAACGCCGCGCCGTCGAACACGCCGATCGATAGCGGCGTGGTCGACGTGGTGGCCACCGGTTCTGTGGTCGTCGTCGAAGTCGTCGTCGGCGTCGGCTCGGGCGTCGAGGTGGTCACCGGTGCTGTGGTGGTGGTCGTCGGCGGTGGAGGGGGAGTGGTGGTGACCACTGGGGGCGTGGCTGATGTCGCCGCCGTTTCGTTGCGTGATCCGGGAGCGGTGATGAGCGCGATCGCGCCGACACCCACCACGCCGATCACCCAGAAACGCCTCGCCATACCTTCATTCTCGCCGCTCAGGTGTCCAGATCTGCGGCACCCGGCGGGGCGCCGCTAGGGTCGGCACCTATGGCCGAACGACCGACGATCACCATTCCCGACAGCGACCCACCCTCCGAACTGCTCATCGAAGACGAGACTCTCGGGGACGGCGAAGAGGCGGTGGTCGGCAAACGCGTCTACGTGCACTACGCCGGCGCGGCGTGGAGCAACGGTCAGGAGTTCGACGCCAGCTGGAATCGCGGCGACGTGTTCGACTTCCGTCTCGGTGCCCGCGAGGTCATCGAGGGCTGGGACAAGGGCGTGGCCGGGATGAAGGTCGGCGGCCGTCGCCGCCTCACCATCCCACCGCATCTCGGCTACGGCTCCAGAGGCGCAGGCGGCGCGATCAAGGGCGGCGAGACCCTCGTCTTCGTCGTGGATCTCGTCAACGTCCGCTAGGTC
>JBDTYA010000351.1:0-6717 GCA_040005915.1 Ilumatobacteraceae bacterium | reverse complement strand
TTTAATATTGAATGCTTATCATCTCCGCGCGCTGGCGATTGCAAAACTGCACATCACATCCCTTAATTGACGATACTAACCAAACAGAATCCACGTATTTTGTGAAATATGGTATGATCTCACAAGTAGTAATGTATGCTTGTATTCGTTTCTCCAATCGAGGATTCGTATGCCATCCGAGACCACCGAAGCCACTGAGTCTACTCAATCCGTACCGAGCGAAAATGGATGTCTGTATGTCATTGGCGGCATATCCTTCATTCCGCTCATTGGAACGGTCGTCCGGCGCATGTGCACCTCGTCGACGTCAACGAGAAGATGGCGATGCGCGGCGCAGCCGTTCTCGATCGGCTCGACGTGCCGCACGACGTTCATCTGCTGGGCGATGACCATCGCTTGCCGCTCGCCGATGGCAGCGTGGACGTCGTGGTGTCGTTCTACTCGCTCGAGCACATCTGGCCCCTCCGACCCACGCTGGCCGAGATCACGAGAGTCCTGGCTCCCGAC
This sequence comes from Ilumatobacteraceae bacterium, assembly GCA_040005915.1. Classification (GTDB taxonomy): domain Bacteria; phylum Actinomycetota; class Acidimicrobiia; order Acidimicrobiales; family Ilumatobacteraceae; genus JAENVT01. The sequence continues at coordinate 6,210 of JBDTYA010000351.1, read as the reverse complement.
GGTGTGCTCGTCGGAGCAATCCCCACCGAGGGCGGGTTGGCGTGGGGACTTGGAAGGTTGCTGACGAGCCGCCGGTGGCTACGGCGGCACACGTCGATCGACCCCGACAAACTCATCTGCTGGGAGCACCCCAACTTCGCCGACGAAATCGTAGAAGACCTCGAATCGACGTTCGAGCGTCGACTTGTCAGGTGTTGGCCGTTGCGATGGCTGCCCTCGATCGACGTGAACCTCCTCGTCACGTTCGTGTACGAACGAGCACGCCGATGAACGACGACCGACTCGACGATGTGACTCGACCATACGCCGAGGCCGCTCTCGCGGTGTTGCCGAGGGTGCTCGGCGGGTTTGATCGCAACCCGGTGTCACCCAGTTTGGGGGTGGGCGATCGGTTCTACTGGGCGTGGGGCTTGATCGATTTCCCGAACGCGACGTTTCAGAGCGTCGTGCACGGGATGGCCCGGCTGTGGGTCAACGACCTGTGGCCATACCCGACCGATGTCGGACGATTCGTCGCGGGAATGGATGCGGCTGTTCAGGCCGTGCGCACGTGCACAGCACGCGACGGATCACTGAGCGAGGCGTTTCCGGGCGAGGGTTCGTGGTGCGTCACGGCGCTCGCTGCCTTCGATGTGCTCGCCGCCACGGAATTGATGCGGTCGGAGATCGGAGAAGATCTCGCGCAACGCTGGGTCGACGTCGTCGAGCCGCTTGCGCGCCTGCTCCGCCGCACCGACGAGACGCACGCATTCATCTCCAACCACCTCGCCACGGGTGCCGCGGCGTTGTACCGATGGGCGGACGTAACGGGCTGCGCCGACAGCCGCGAGGCGGCCGACCGAATCATCGACCGAATCATCGATCGACAGCACGCGGAGGGCTGGTACTTGGAGTACCAAGGAGCCGATCCCGGCTACCAATCACTGGCCACCTACTATCTCGCGGACATCATCGGCCGAAGAGACCACCCCGAGCTCCGCCAGTCGCTCTTGCGCTCAGTGGAGTTCGTTCGCCACTTCGCTCACCCCGACGGATCGTTCGGTGGTGCCTACGGAAGCCGCAACACACGGTTCTTCGTCCCGGCAGGATTCCATCTGCTCGCCACGATCTCGCCGGACGCCCGAGCACTCGCGATCCACATGGCGGCCAGCGTGCGGGCCCAGACGGTGGTCACGCTGGCCGCGATCGACCCGCCGAATCTTCCACCGTTGTTCAATGCCTACTGCCTGGCAGCGGCGACTCCCGTGCAACCCGGCCCGGCGGTCCCGCTCCCCGCGTTCGTCGCCGAGTCGACCAGGCTCGATTTCCGCGGTGCGGGACTGCTGGTCGACGCTGGGCCCAGCCATTACACGGTCGTCGGCACCAAGAAGGGTGGCGTTGTCCAGCACTACGTCGACGGTCACGAGGCGGTCGTCGACTGTGGGGCGCTGTATCGCCGGGGTGACGACGTCGGCTCGGCGCAGGCGTTTGACGATGCCTCGATCTGGAGGACCTTCGGTTCGACGCTCACTGTTGATGCCGAGATCCGAACAGTCGTCACCGACGTGCCGAAGCCGTGGCAGTTTGCCGCCCTGCGGATTGCATCGATCTCGGTCCTGCGCAGCCGACGCCTACGTGAGCTGTTGAAACGCCACCTGGTACGGCGCCTGATCACCGGCCCGGAGCGGTGGAAAGTGCGGAACGTGCGCACGATCGAACTCGGTGTCGACTTACGACTAACCGATGTCGCCAGCCCGAGCCGCGGCCTTCGCAGAGTGCATCACGGTGCTCCGTTCACCGCCATCCACATGGCCAGTCAGGGATACTGGCAGATACAAGATGAGGGCCACGCATGATTCCAAGGTTTCGTGTCCCACTCGTCGCAGCTGACCTCGCGGCCCTCCTGCTCCCGGCACGCAACGACGTCGAACAATTCGAACGACGGTTTGCCGAGGCATTCGGCGCGCCGGAGGCAGTGGCGTTTGCCTACGGCCGTACCGCCCAATGGGCTTTCCTGCGCGCCGTCGGGGTCTGCGACGCCGAAGTCGTGATGCCTGCCTACACATGCTCGGTCGTCGCCCACGCGGTTTCGCTCAGCGGCAACATCCCCGTGTTCGTCGACATCTCCCTCGACGACTACAACTCGCCGCCCGAGCGCATCGCCGACGCCGTCGGTCCGCGCACCCGGGCGATCATCGCGACGAACACGTTCGGGTATCCGCAGGACACCGAGGCACTTCGCGCCATCGTCACTGACGCGGAGCAACGCTATGGTCACAAGGTGTGGCTCGTCGAGGACTGTGCCCACTCGTTCGGGGCCACGTTCGCCGGCGAATCGGTCGCCGAGGCTGGCGACGTCGCCGTCTTCGGTCTGAACATCAGCAAGATTCTCACGTCGATCTTCGGCGGGATGTTGCTGTGCCGCGACCGCGCCGTCGCCGATCTGGTGCGCGCGTTCCGGGCCCAGCACACGAGCCCATCAGCGCTACTGGCTCCGCTGCGGCAGCGTGCGTACGCGCTCGCTGCTGCGACTGCGCTCTCGCGGTTCGGGGTGTCGGCAACTCAAGCCCTCCTGTCGAAAACACACTTGCTCGACCGATGGGCGACGGCCTATCACCTCGACGACCAGATCCACTTCCCGCCCGACTACGACCGGGCGATGACGGCCATCTCCGCAACGATCGGCGTTCGTCAGCTGGCGCGATACGACGAGATCATCAGCCTTCGGCGCCAGAACGCTACCTACTACAGCAACAACCTCGTGCTTGCGGACGCTTCGGTGATGGGTCCCCTACGCGACGGGGCCACCTACTCGCACTTCGTCGCCCGAGTGCCTGATCGGGCGGCAACGGTGGCCGAATGGCGGCGGCGCGGTGTTCAACTCGGCGAACTGATCCAGTACAGCGTGCCCCACCTCGGCGCCTATTTGGGCCCGACGTGCACCGACTTCCCCAACTCGCTCCTCGCAAGCCGCCACCTCGTCAACTTCCCGATCAACGTGACGCCACGTACGGCACGAAGCGTGGCCGCACGAAGCAGGCTTGCGTGACACGCTCAGGGCTCTCACGCTGGAACCCGGCGGCCCTAGCTGTGCTGTCGGTCGTGGTCGTGGTCCTCCGCAGCGCACAGGGTTTGGCCGAGTTCCTTGTTGACAACCTGTCACCGGCCGAGACGACAGCGCTCGGCAGCCCCGGCCAGCGACTTCCGCACGGGTTTCCGTCCGGTGCAGAGCTGACTGCAATCAGCCTTCCGCTTCGCTTGTACTCGGTGTTCGACGCGTTCGGCCTCGGCGTGGTCGGCGCCACGCGTACGATGATCGGGGTCGAGGCGTTGGCCCTTTTCGCCGGCCTTTACTTTGCGGTCAGGATCATGCGGCCCACCACGACGACGCTGGTCGCCGCGTTGGCGGCGACAGTCGGCACCATCGGATTCGCGCTGAACGGACACAACCTCGCAAACTTCGGATTCCTCTACGGATGGAACTATGGCTTCGCTTCAGCGGCAGCCGTGCTCGCGCTGTCGTTCGCGCTGCGCACCCGATGGACCGCTTGTGCGTGCACGATCGTCGGTGTCGCCGTGATCCATTCAGTGATCGCAGTCCTGGTGACGCTGAGCATCGTGCCGCTTGTCGTCATCGACGTCGTCCGCCGCCGGTTTCGGCTTCAGTGGCGTCCGCTGGCGCTGATTGCGGCAGCCGGCGCCGCCTACTTCGCGGCGACCCGCGGCGACGTGCAGCTGCCAGGTGGACGGTTGCACGTCGGCGCATACATCGCCAGAGTGCGCGCCTTTCAGTACCACTACTTCTTCCGTTTCTCTACATCGTTCCTGCGCTCGTACGCCGAGGACATTGCGTCCTGGCTGGTGGCAGTCGTCCTCGTCGCCGCCGCATGCCTGGCCTTGCGCCGACTGGGCGACAAATCGCTGTCCGACCGCACGGTCGTGGTCGTAGCCACGATCAGCGTCCTCTCGGCACTCGGGTGGGCGCATTCGAATCTCGCCCAACCCAACGTCACCCTCCTCGTACTCAGCCTCCATCGGTCGTCCACGTTCGTCAACCTGTTGTTGCTCGCGCTTGTCTTGCCTCTGCTTTTCCAGCAGGCGGAACGACGGCGGTTCCAGACGACGGCTGCGGCAGTGGCGGTGTGGTGCCTCCTGCCGAACGCCGTCGATCACGCCCGGCTGGGAATGGTCGTCCTCGGGCTGGCTGTGTGGTGGATCGCGACCGAGGTGAAGCAGCGACCCGACCGACGATCTGTAGTCACCGCCGCAGTCGTATCGCCCGCAGCTTGCTTCGCCCTGTACTTCCTGGTCGTCTCGCCTGGCGTCGCGGGAGACGGTTGGCCCACGTTCGCTCGCACTGCCATCGCCGATAGAGGCCTGATCGCCGCTTGCGCAGTGCTCATCGTGCTGGCGCTCCACTCCCGACTGCCAGAAGGGCGTGGCCGTCGCCTACAGCACGGGGTTCCCACCTCGTTCGCAGTCGCACTTGCAGTTGCAGCTTTGCTGGGTCGCGCTGTCATCGACAATCCGCGGGCGCTCACCGGCGCGGCGAAGGCTCGGCGCGTCGATCTCATCGATGTTGCCTCCTGGGCACGCCGGTCAACCGCAGCGGGCGACATCTTTCTTCTCCCGCTCGACGACGAAGGTTTCGGGTGGAGAACGTTCTCCCACAGGGCGTCGGCCGGGAAGCCGCGGGAGTGGCTGCACTATTCGTTCCTCTATTCACGCGACGAACGAGTGATGGACGAGGGGACTCGTCGAGCCGCGCTGCTCGGCGTCGATGTCGATGCCTGGCTCGCGCAGCACCCACAACTCGGGGTCGGAGACCAATTGGTGGCCGAACTCTCGGCTCGATTCGAGCAGATGACCGACGAGCAGGTCGCCCAGTTCGCCGATGACCTCGACGCAGATTTCGTTGTCGTCGGTACAGGTACGACCCGATCATCACCGTGCTTTCGTTCGGTCTTCTCCAATTCGAGCTACGTGGTGCTCGAGGTCCACAAGGAATGCCTGGCGCCATGACCGACACGTCACGGCCCAGCGAGCGAGCTACCTCACGCAATCGGAGGCCGGCGGACATCGACGATGTCCGCGCGTTCTGGGAGCAGCACCCGCTGTGGAGCGGCGAGTCGCTGCATCCGGTCGGTAGCAAGGCGTTCTTCGAGGAACACCGGGGCGTCTACCTGAAGGATTGCTTCGGGGGACGCTTCGATGATCGATTCCTGCCACCACCACGAGCGGGTGGTCAACGCCATGCGATCCTCGATCTCGGCTGTGGCATCGGGTTCTGGACGGCCGAGTTCGCAATGCGCGGCCTGAGCGGACTGGTCGCAGCGGACCTCACGGAGGGAGCCCTCGAGCTGACCGCGGCACGGCTGCAACTCGTCGGTGGCACGGCCGAATTGCGCTGCGAGAACGCCGAGGAGTTGCACTTCGCCGACGAGTCGTTCGACCACGTCAACTGCCAGGGTGTGATCCACCACACGCCGAACCCGGAGCGGGCCGTCGCCGAGATCGCCCGCATCCTCCGGCCGGGTGGCACCGCCAGCATCTCTGTGTACTACCGCAGCCCGTTGCTTCGCGTCTGGGGACAGCTGGGCTGGGTCGGCCGCTTGGTCAGCAGGATGGGAGGGGGCATGCGAGGGCGTGGCCGGGAGTCGATGCTGCTCGAAAGCGACCCCGACGAGCTCGTACGTCTCTACGACGGCAGCGACAACCCGATCGGCGTGTGCTTCTCGCGCCGGGCACTCAGGACGTTGCTCGAGCCGGCACTGCAGGTCGACGAGATGTTTCTCCACTACTTCCCCGCGCGAGCGTTGCCCTTCCCACTGCCGCGCTCGGTCGCACAGGTGCTTGATCGACGCCTCGGCCTCATGCTGTACGCCTCGGTTCATCGGCCGGCCAACCAGGAACCCGCGTGACCAGTTGCAGTCGGCCGCATCCGATCGCGACGAATTTCATCGAGCGAGGTGGATGAACCTCGCCTCATCGGCTGAAGAGCCACCAGGTGACGTCGTCGCAGCTTTCGTCCTTGCTGAGGAAGCCGGAGTCCGCCTGGGTCCAGTCGGGGAAGAGCTCGGCGAACAGCTTTCCGTAGTCCCGCTTGAACAGTGCGCCCTCGTGGCCACGGTAGGGAACCTCGGTGGTCTCGTCGGCGAAGTACTCACCCAGCAGCACCCATTTTGCAGAGGTGCGCACCATCTCCGACATCACCAGCGGCAGGGTCGAGTC
>JBDTYA010000350.1:0-5749 GCA_040005915.1 Ilumatobacteraceae bacterium | reverse complement strand
CCCGCATCGCCGATGTCGCCAAGCGGCTCGACGTCTCGAGCAGTCTCATCCACTACCACTTCGACTCGAAGGAGCAACTGCTCGCCGAGGCGTTCGCGCATTACGCGAACAAGGACGTCGCCGAGATGGAAGGCGAGATCGAGAACGCTCCGACGGCCCTCGGCAAGCTCGAGCGGGTGATCCAGAACTACGTTCCCGTAGGCAGCGACGACGTCGAATGGATGTTGTGGATCGACGGCTGGGGCGAAGCACTGCGTAACCCGATGATGAGGAAGATCAGCCAGCAGCTCGATGAACAGTCGATCGAGTTGCTTGCTCGCATCATCCGCATCGGGGTCGAGTCCGGCGAGTTCACGTGCCCAGATCCCGACGCCGCGGCGATGCGACTGACCGCGTTGGTCGATGGCCTCGCCGTGCAGTTCGCCGCACACGACGGGATGATGAACCGCGACCAGTTGATCGAGCATGTGCGCTTCGCTGCCGGGGCCGAGGTCGGCATCACCGACGCGGTCTTCGAAGGCGCCGAGCAGACCCCGATCATCGCCGTCCCGGCCGCCGGCACCGACGCCGCGCTACGCCACCTCGTCAGCAGCTACTGCGACAACGTCAACCGCGGCGACATCGACGCATGGTCGAAGAACTGGGCCGAGAACGCCACGTGGAGCCCGTCCGACGAGCCCATCCACGGTCGCCCGGCGATCGTCGCCGCCTTCGAGACGGTCCGCGCCGACAAGGAGTGGATCGTTCAGTCGGCGCCACTGATGGTGTTCGAGGTCGACGAGACGCACGGCACCGGCACCGGTCGGGTGACGGTGCAAGAGCGTTTCAAGAGCCGCAAATCGGTGAAACGGGTGACGATGCTGGCGACCTACCACGACCGGTACGTGCGCCACGACGGGTCCTGGTTGTTCGCTGATCGCCGCCTCGAGGTCATCGAACGCGGCTGACGCCGGTCAGTCGAAGTCCTCGCCGAAGTCCACGTCGGCCGTAGCGACGACGCTGGCCTTGCGCCCGGGTGCCGCCTGCCACGTCCAGTACATGTTCGTGTGAGCGATCACCTTGTCGGCCGGTGGGAGGCCGTACTCGGTGAAGTCCTCGGTGGTGTGGGCGTCGCTGACCAGTTGCGTGTCGTAGCCGCGGACGAACGCGCCGTGCAACGTGGCGCGGATGCATGCGTCGGTCTGTGCGCCCGTGACGACCAGGCGCCCAACACCTCGCTGTGCAAGTTCGGACTCGAGCGTCGTGTCCTCGAACGAATCGCCGTACTTCTTGTGAACCACGGGCTCGGCATCGCGTCGCCGCAACTCGGCCACGTACTGCCAGCCGTCGCTGTCCTGAGGCATGTCGTCGGCCGAGTGCTGCACCCAGATCACCGGTACGCGCTGGGCGCGGGCCTTCTCGACCAGGGTGTCGATGTTGGCCACCACCTCGTCGCGCCGGTAGGCGTTGGCCACCACGTCGTTCTGCACATCGATGACGACGAGTGCGGTTTTGGGCCGGTCGGGCAGTGTTGTCATGCGGGTCTCCTCATCTGTGGTCCCTACGGGAAATCTACGGGCGGACCTCGTAGAAGGCGTTCACACTGTGCTCGATGTCGAGCCTGGCAAAGCGGGTGAACCCGGCCTGTTCGGACATCTCCCTGGCCACGTTGGCCGAGAGTCCCAGCGTGCCGAGCCCGGCCCCGCCAGGCTCGCTGAGCGCCGACGACATGCAACTCAACACGCTCATCCCGTACATCAGCGAGGCCATGGGGTTCTTGCGAGCGTTTTCGCCGAACGTGTCGAGCGCCTTGATGTCGACCAACAGCCACGTGCCGTCATCGGCCATCGCGGCGCGGATCATCTCCATCATCTGCTGCGGATGCGTCATGTCGTGGATGCAGTCGAACGTCGTCACGAAGTCGACCGAGTGATCGGCCGGCATCGGCAGATCGCGTGGATCGCTGAACGACACGTTGAACAGCGGAGCAGCTGAGAGCTTTGCCTCGGCACGATCGAGCGCATATCGCGAGATGTCGTACCCGACGAACGTCGACCTCGGGAACGCGGCAGCCATCAAGAGCACGGCGCTGCCCGCACCGCATCCGACATCGATGACCCTGGCACCGGCCGTCAGCTTCTCGACAACGCCGCCGAGAGCCGGCAGCACGGTCGGCAGCAGGTTGGCGTTGCTCCACGGCTCGAAACTGCGCTCGAGACCGACCGCGCCCTCCGGTCCGTGACTGTCGTAGTCGTGGCCGATACCGGTGGTGAAGCTGTCGCGCAATCGGACGAGCGCTTGCATGGTCTGCGGCAGGCGATGGAACATGCCCATCCCGAATGCGGGGTCGTCGGGTGTCGCCAGCACCGCCGTTGCCTCGGGCGTGAGCGAGAAGCGCTCCTGTTCGTCGACCTCGATCATCTTTGCCGCGGCTTGGTTGTACGCCCACTCGCGAACCCAACGCTCGTCGAGCCCGGCGCTCGCCGCGAGCTCGGCGGTCGTGATCGGTCCGCCGGCCGACTTCATCGCCGCGTAGAGACCGAGCTGGTCGCCGAGATGCACCATGCCCGCCGTGACGGCGCCCTCGAGCTTGGAGAACAGATGAAACGAGTAGAGCTTGAGCTTGTCGGGATCGATCGACATGGCGGTGGTCAGGCGGGATCGGTGAACGCTGGGGGCCGCTTGTCGAAGTTTGCCATGACCGCCTCGATCTGGTTGGGGCGGCCGATCAACGAACTGATGATGCGACGTTCCTCGGCGAACTGCTCCGCGGCGCCGGAGTCGAACAACCTGTTCAGCAACGCCTTCGCCCCGCGGATGGCGTCGGGACTGCGTGCGGCGATCTCGCGGGCCATCGCAGTCGCATCCTCGAGGGGCGTGTCCGACAGTCGGGTCGCCAACCCCAAGGTGAACGCCTCGCGGCCGTCGAAGACCCGGGCGGTGAACACCAGCTCCTTGGCGACGTCGGCGCGAACCAGCGTGCTCAGCATCAGCGTGCCGGTCATGTCGGGAACCAGTCCCCAGTGCGCTTCGCGCACGCTGAGCTGGGTGTCGGGATGGACGATTCGGATGTCGGTGCCGAGCGCGATCTGTATGCCACCACCCAGCGCGTGGCCGTGAACGGCCGCGATCACCGGCACGGGTATCTCCTGCCACACCCAGCACACCTGTTGAGCCAGGTGCGTGATGCGGCCGTCCTTCATCGCACCCGGACTCGTGTCGTCATCGGCGGCCGGTCGGTCGCCACTGGACATCGATTGGAACGACGAGAAGTCGAGTCCTGCACAGAACGACGAACCTTCACCACTCAACACCACTGCCCGCAGGCCTGGCTCCGTCTTCAGGCGCTCGCCCATCTCGGCGAGCCCTCGGAACATCGCCCCATCGAGGGCGTTGCGTTTGTCGGCGCGGTTCATCCGCACGTCGGCAACGCCGTCGGAGATCGCCAGGGTGACACGGTCGGACATGATCCGAGTGTTGCAGATCGACCGCCGCGAGTTCGCCCGACGCCTACTCCACGAGGCGTAACCCCGTAGGCGTCATCGATGGCTCGGCCAACGGAAGGTCGACGACGAACTCGGTGCGGTGGGCCGGGAAGATGTGCTCACTGAGGAGGATCGGCTCGCCGGCGGTGCTGGTCGTCAGGCGCTCGCAGCGCAGAACCGGACTGCCGACGGGCACGGCCAACAAGGCGGCGTCCACCGCATTCGCAGATGCGGCACCGATGGTCTGTGTCGCACCGCGTAGCGCGATCCCCAGCAACTCGTAGAAGGGCTTGCGCTCGACATCGCGCCGGCTCATGTGCTGACCGAGCTCGGCTGGACACCACACCGTGACGACAGCGAACGGATCTCCGTCCGCGCGGTTGATCCTCTTCACCCTCAGCACCTGTTCGCAGTGCAACCGAGCGGCGACGTGGACGGGGGCGGCCACGAAAGCGAACTCGATGATCTGCCGCTCGGGATGCAGCCCACGTTCCTCCAACTGCCGCTCGATGGTGTCGAGCTGAGTGAGCCGTTGCTGTACCGGGGCGGTGGCCGAGAACCATCCGAAGCCCTGGCGCGACTCGACCAACCGTTCTTCCCGCAAGGTCTCGAGTGCCCGCCGTACCGTGACGCGGCTGACACCGAACTCGGCCGACAGATCGCTTTCGCTCGGCAGCACGTGGCCGGTGCCGACGCCGGCGATCCGTTCCCGCAGGACCTGGGCGATCTCTTGATAGCGAATCGTGCGCACGTCAGAACAGGGCTTCTGCGAGACGATTCACTTGTATTATGCTTGTCTACATCTGAAGAGGAGTCAAGGAGCACTCTTGCGACTGAGGTTCAGGGAGTACTCTTTGCGACTGATATTCGAGGAGCAGCCATGCCGGTCACCGCAGGAACGCCAGTCGAGTTGGTTCAAGGCGTCTACGACACGCTGACCCGTCGCTGCGCCGACGGTCGCAAGCGGTTCGGGCGACCGTTGACCCTGACCGAGAAGATCCTGTTGAACCACCTGTGTGATCCCGCCGCCGAGATCGAGCGCGGCAGCAGCTACAACGACTTCCACCCTGATCGAGTGGCGATGCAGGACGCGACGGCGCAGATGGCGCTGTTGCAGTTCATGACCGCCGGCCTACCGATGACTGCGGTTCCCAGCACCGTCCACTGCGACCACCTGATCGCCGCCAAGGTCGGGGCGCTGATCGACCTCGGTGTCGCGATCGACACCAATCGCGAGGTGTACGACTTCCTGCGCTCGGTCAGCGCCAAGTACGGCATCGGCTTCTGGGGCCCCGGCAGCGGCATCATCCACCAGGTGGTGCTGGAGAACTACGCGTTTCCCGGCGGGATGATGATCGGCACCGATAGCCACACACCCAACGCCGGTGGGCTCGGCATGGTGGCGATCGGGGTCGGTGGTGCCGACGCCGTCGATGTCATGACCGGCTTCCCGTTCAACGTCCGTTGGCCGAAGGTCATCGGCGTCAGCCTCACCGGATCACTCAGCGGTTGGTCCGCGCCGAAGGATGTCATCCTCGAGGTGGCCAGGGTGCTGACGGTCGAGGGTGGGACCGGCGCCGTCGTCGAGTACTTCGGTCCCGGCGCGGACAGCATCTCGGCAACCGGCAAGGCGACGATCTGCAACATGGGAGCCGAGATCGGCGCGACGTGCAGCCTGTTCGGCTACGACGACAACATGTCGATGTACCTCAAGTCGACCGGTCGCGAGGCCATCGCCGACGCGGCCGACAAGGTGGCCGCAGACCTGCGCCCCGACCACGGTGGCCTGTACGACCAGCTGATCGAGATCGACCTCGACGAACTGAAGCCGCTGATCAACGGGCCGCACTCCCCCGACCGCGCCAACCGCGTCGGTGCCGCCGTCGGCGCAGAGGCGCGGGCCAATGGTTGGCCGCTCGACATCTCATCAGCCCTGGTCGGCAGCTGCACGAACAGTTCCTACGAGGACATCACACGCGCCGCCTCGATCGCCCGCCAGGCATCCGCACGCGGTCTCAAGGTCAAGACGGATCTGCTGGTCACACCGGGTTCCGAGCAGACCCGCGCCACGATCGAACGCGATGGTTTGCTCGCCGACCTCGAGGCCATCGGCGCGACGGTGCTCGCCAACGCGTGCGGGCCGTGCATCGGCCAGTGGGATCGTCCCCCCAGCGAGAACGGCGTGCCCAATACGATCGTCAACTCGTACAACCGCAACTTCCCGAAACGTAACGACGGCTCGGCCAACACGCTCAGCTTCGTCACCTCGCCCGACACGGTGATCG
>JBDTYA010000349.1:0-27523 GCA_040005915.1 Ilumatobacteraceae bacterium | reverse complement strand
AACGGCGGCCGGCCTTCGAGTGCTCGAAGAGCGCGGCATGCGCTCCGCTTTGTTGGAAACGGTGATGGCTGCAACCGAGCGCAGCAAGGAACTGGGCCGACCTCACTGAGCTGGGCGATCTCACGAAGGGCGCTCAGTTTGCCCCGATGTCGGAAAATTTCTTGGTGTGACTCTTTTCTCAACGGCCTTGGTGTGTCTAACCTTTCGACAGGTCAAAAAGACCGCCGCGTGATTTTCACACGGAGTCGCATTCGCAAGGATGCGCCGACAGGGCTGGTGCCATCGGGGGGTTGGCATCGGCCCTCGTCGATTTTTGCGGCGGGTTTTCGGCGACCCTCGCTATGTTGTCGCCAATGAGCCGCCGCTACGACACTGTCTCGCTGCTGACCGACTACGGGTTGGTCGACGAGTTCGTCGGCGTGGTGAAGGCGGTCATCCGCGACATCGCCCCACATGTACAGACCATCGACCTCACCCATCAGATCGCACCGTTCGATGTTCGCGCCGGGAGCCTGGCCCTCGCTCGTTGCGTGTCGTACCTACCGTGCGGCGTCATACTCGCGGTCGTCGACCCGGGCGTCGGTGGTAGCCGCAAGGCGATCGCCATCGAGGTCGCCGACGGTGAAGCGATCCTGGTGGGCCCCGACAATGGCTTGCTCGCTCCTGCCGTGGCGATGGCCGGCGGTGCCGGACGGGCGGTCATCCTGACCAACGAGGAGTACCAACTGCAGTCGCACGGAGCCACCTTCGCCGGTCGCGACATCTTTGCGCCCGTCGTCGGGCATCTCTGCAACGGTGTCGATCTCGCCAAGCTCGGGCCGCTGATCGACGCCGACGCACTGCTGCCGGGCATGGTCCCGTTGCCACGCACAGAGCCCGAGGGGTTGGTCGGTGAGGTCCTGTGGGTCGACCACTTCGGCAACTGCCAGCTCAACATCGGGCCCGACGAGATCGAGCAGTGGGGCCCGCAACTGCAGATCAGCTTCGGCGACACGCAACGCGTCGCGACTCGCCACCACACGTTCGCCGATGTCGGCACCGGCGCGGTCGGCCTCGTCGTCGACAGTTGCGGAATGCTCGCTCTGGTGCTCGATCAGCGCTCGGCGGCGATGGACCTGGCGATCGGGGCCGGCGATCAGATCACCCTCGCGCCGCTCACCGACGCGCCGCCGGTGGCGACGACCAGCCCCGTCACCATGCGTGCCCGCTAGGTTGACGATATGCGCCCGGCGACCACGCTCACCCTGGCCCTGCTGCTGATCCTCATCCTCACGGCCGGCGTCATCTCCTTGCTCCGCCTGTAAGACAGCACCGATGCGGTGAACCTCGCACACATCATCGACGGCCACCGGCCCGACCACACCGCCATCATCAGCCGCGGTGTCACCACTACGTACGGCCAACTCGAAGTAGATGTCGCAACGCTGCGCGGCGGGCTCGCGGGGATCGGCGTCGGTGCCGGCGATCGCGTCGCGATGCTCTGCGGCAACAGCCTCGCCTTCGTCGAGACGTATCTCGCCGTGCTGGGCCTCGGTGGCGTCGTCGTGCCGCTGAACCCGCAGAGCCCGGCACCCGAGATCGAACAGGAGATCGCGACGGTCGGCGCCTCGGTCGTCGTCCTCGAGGCGGCGGCGGCCGCTGCCTGGAAGGGTGTCGATCGCGCGGTCGTGCACTCGGTGCGGCATGTCGTCGCCACCGAGGCCGGCATCGTCGATGCCGATTCCACCCTCGACCAGTTGATGGCCGGAGCACCTGCCGATGTCGTCGAAGTCGAGCCCGACGACCTCGCTCTCCTGATCTTCACCAGTGGCACCGCCGGCTCACCCCGCGCCGCGATGCTGAGCCACGGCAACCTGCTGTCCAACATCGATCAAGGACGCTCCGCCACCGGTCGGATCAACGCCGACGACGTCGTCTACGGCGTCCTCCCCATGTTCCACATCTTCGGCCTCAACGTCGTCCTGGGGCTGTCCCTGGCGAACGGTGCAACGGTCGTGCTGGTCCAGCGCTTCGATCCGTCGACTGCGCTCGACACCATACGCGATCGCGGCATCACGGTGATCCCCGGCGCGCCGCCGATGTGGCTTGCGTTCAGCCACTTCGAGGAGGCGCCGGCCGACAGTTTCGCGAACGTCCGCCTGGCGTTGACCGGTGCGGCGAAGATGCCCGAGGAAGCCACCCGCCGGTTGGAGAAGCAGTTCCGTCTGCAGTTGGCCGAGGGCTACGGATTGACCGAAGCCTCGCCCGTCGTCACAAGCTCTGCCGGGCTGCCGCTGAAGGTCGGCTCGGTGGGCAAGGTACTCGACGGTGTCACCGTCAGGTTGGTCGACGACGACGGCGACGACGTCTTGGAAGGCGATGCCGGCGAGATCTGGGTGCAGGGCCCGAACGTGTTCAAGGGTTACCTCGACGACGCCGAGCAGACTGCGCGCGTGCTGACCGAGGAAGGCTGGTTGCGCACCGGCGACATCGCGGTGACCGACGACGACGGCTACCTCTTCCTGGTCGATCGGGCCAAGGACCTCGTCATCGTCAGCGGTTTCAACGTGTATCCCGCCGAGGTCGAAGCAGCCATCGCCGAGCACCCCGCCGTCGCCGAGGTCGGTGTCGTCGGAGTCCCGCACCCGCACACGGGTGAAGCCGTCAAGGCATGGGTGGTCGTGCGCCAGGGCATGGCCGTCGACGAGGACACGCTGATCGCCTGGTGCGCAGATCGCCTGGCTCGGTACAAGAGCCCGTCGAAGATCCTGTTCGTCGACGAACTACCGCGCAACCTCAGTGGGAAGCTGCTACGCCGCTCGCTGATGTAGAGCACGGAGCGGTTGGCGGCGCATCGTCGACGCCACGAGAAATCCTGCGAACAAGACTGCGATGCCGATCAGAAGCGTCGACGCGAACGCGGTGTCCTTGCCCAACCGCCCGGCGACCGTGCCGCTGAGCGACAACACCATGGTCCCGGTCGCGATCAACAGGTTGCCGACCACCAGCCGGCGCGGCGACGACGTCGCCCGACGAACACCGGCGCGGGCTGGTTCGCGACGACGGGCCAATCGGTAGACGCTCCACAACGCGCCGCCGATGATGACGATCGCGGCGACGCCGGAGCCGGCGGCGGCGAGCACGCGCGGCGCCACCCCGAACACCTCCTTGCCCGTCGGCAACTCCCTGCCGGAGACGCCGACCCGTGTCGGCGCAGACAGGACGATGCCGGCACTCAGACCGCTGAACAGCACCAGCCACCACCGCGCTGCGTCGCCGATCCTCCTTCCGGCCAACAGGTAGACGGTGCCCAGCGCGAGCCACGGCACGTTCAACACCGCGCCGGCGAGATAGAACAAACGGAACGTGGCCAGGCTCCAGCCGACCGTTTCGGCCCACCACAGGGCCGCTGCGCCGAGGGCGAACAATCCCAGCGAAACCGACCAGGCGAGATCGTGGGGCCGCCGGCCACGCGACCACCGATCGAGCGTGCTGAAGGCGAAGCCGACCGCTACCAGGGTCGCAGCGGCGGCCAGAGCAGCATCCATCGTCCCGCGACGGTAGTGGACCCACCGCCCGGGCAGACCCCCCGGGCGGTGAACGTGACAAAATTCTGCGCAGGACACACCGACCTGCTTTGTGAACGTGTGCACGAGTGCCTAACGTTTGAGACAGGTATGGCTCCCGAACGCACTCGCCGACGCATCCCCGATGCCACAGTCGCCCGGCTTCCCGTCTACCTCCGGATCCTCACCGAGCAAGGAGACGAGGGCGTCGACAGCATCTCGTCCGAGCGCCTCGCCGAACTCGGCGGGGTCAACGCCGCGAAGGTTCGCAAAGACCTCAGCTACCTGGGCAGCTACGGCACGCGTGGTGTCGGCTACGAGGTCGCCTATCTCGTGTATCAGATTCGCCGCGAGCTCGGCCTGACGCACGATTGGCCCGTCGTCATCGTCGGTGCAGGCAACCTCGGACAAGCACTCGCCGGTTACGGCGGCTTCGGTGAACGCGGATTCCCCGTCGCCGGGATCGTCGACATCGACGTGGCCAAGGTCGGCTCGGTGCTCAGTGGTGTGCGCGTCCGTCACATCGACGAGCTGCCGCAGATCGTTCAGACCAAGCGCGTCAGCATCGGCGTCGTCGCCACCCCCGCCGGCGCCGCGCAGGACGCGGCCGATCGCCTCGTTCGCGCCGGTGTCACCAGCATCTTGAACTTTGCACCGGTCGTGCTCGCTGTGCCGCGGGCCATCGAGGTCCGCAAGGTCGACCTCGCGGTCGAACTGCAGATCCTCAGCTATCACGAACAGCGGCGCGCCGGCGGCGCCATCCACGCGGTCGGCACCACCCGGCCGGCGAGCGCGTAGGCCGGCCGTGTCGATCGTCGTCATCGGTGTCAACCACCGCACCGGTCCACTGGCTCTGCTCGAGCGGCTGGCCATCCGCGCCGACGCACAAGGTAAAGCCATCTCCGGCCTCGTGGCCCGCCACAGCATCCGCGAAGCCGTCGTGCTCAGCACATGCAACCGCACCGAGATCTATGCCGTCGCCGAGCGGTTCCACGGCGCCTACGCCGACATTCGCGACTTCTTCTGCGACCTCGGCGGGCTCGATGCCGATCAGCTCCACCCGCATCTCTACAGCCAGCACGACGACGCCGCTGTCACCCATCTCTTCGAGGTTGCTGCCGGCCTCGATTCGGCGGTCCTGGGCGAGAGCGAAATCCTCGGTCAGGTGCGATCGGCCTGGGAGCTGGCACAGGACGAGGGCGGCGCCAAGGCCACGCTCAACCTGCTCTTCCGCCATGCGATCGAGACCGGCAAGCGGGCACGCACCGAGACCTCGATCGGTCGCGGCACGGCGTCGGTCAGTTACGCGGCCGTCGAGATGGCGACCGAGCGGCTCGGTTCGCTCGCCGGCCGTCGCGTTCTGGTCGTCGGCGCCGGCGAGATGGGCGAAGGGATCGCCACGGCATTGATGCATGCCGGCGCCAACGACGTCGGTGTGGCCAACCGCACGGTCGGTCGGGCCGAGCAACTCGCAACTCGCATCGGTGGCAACGTCGTGGCGTTCGTCGACCTGCCGCTCGCGCTGGCCACCGCCGACGTCCTGCTGACGTGCACCGGCGCAGGCGAGACGATCATCGACTTCGACCTGGTCGAGTCGGCGCGTCGCCACACCGAGTCCCAACTGCTGATCGTCGACATCGCCGTGCCACGCGATGTTGCCGCCGAGGTCACGCGGTTGGCCGGTGTCACGCTCCTCAACCTCGACGATCTCCGCGACTGGGCGGGCAGGGCGTTGCTGCTGCGCGCCGAGGAGGCACTCCGCGTCGGCGAGATCGTGTCGGAAGAGGTCGAGAGGTTCGCAGTCGAAGCAACGGCGCGTCAGGCTGCCCCGCTCGTCGCCCAACTGCGCCAACGTGCCGAAGCAATTCGCCGGTCCGAGATCGAGCGATTCAATGCCCGGCTCTCGTCGCTCGACGATGCACAACGAGCCGCTCTCGAGGCCGTCACGAAGGGCATCGTCGCCAAGCTCCTGCATTCGCCCTCGGTCAAACTGAAGGACGACGCCGGCACACCGCAGGGCGAACGCAACGCCGCGACGGTCCGCGACCTCTTCGATCTGGGCTGACCGATGGATGGCGCTCGGCCACTTCGACTGGCCACCAGAGGAAGCGCCCAGGCCCGAACGCAGGCACAGGCTGTGGCAGACGCGCTGGTCGCCTCCCACCCCGACCTCACGATTGAGCTGGTATTCGTCGAGACGTTGGGCGATCGCACTGCGCACGCCGAAATCCCATTGCACTCCATCGGCGGTCAGGGCGTCTTCGTCAAGGAGGTGCAGAGCGCTGTCCTGCGCGGCGACGCCGACATGGCGGCGCACAGCGCCAAGGATCTGCCGTCGGTCGCGGCCGGCGGTCTCCGCCTAGCTGCTTTCTGCACGCGACGCGACGCCCGCGATGTCCTGATCGGTTCGACTCTTCGCGAGCTGGCCCACGGTGCACCCGTCGCCACCGGGTCGGTGCGGCGGCGCGCCCAGTTGGCGGTTGCCCGACCCGATCTGCAGTTCCTCGAGCTGCGCGGCAACATCCACACCCGCCTCGGCAAGGTGCCCGACGGCGGCGCGATCGTGATGGCCGCGGCCGCACTCGAGGTGTTGGGTCTGCTCAGCGAGATCACCGACTTCCTCCCGCCGGCATCGTTCGTGCCGAGCCCCGGTCAGGGTTGTGTGGCAGTCGAGTGCAGGGACGACGACGACGAGATGAACGCACTGCTGGCATCGATCGACCATCGACCGACCCGGAACGCCGTCGAGGTCGAGCGAGCCTTCCTTGCCGAGCTCGGCAGCGGCTGCTCGCTACCCGTCGGTGCGCATGCGGCCGACGGCAACCTCACCATGTTCCTCGGCGCCGCAAGCGGCCATGGGCATCTGACCGAGATGATCGATCTTCCCGACGACCATCAACTCGCCCTGGCGCTCGGAGCCGAGTCGGCCCGGTCGATCCGCGACCGCTTGCCATGAGCCCGCTGGCAGGGCGAACCGTGGTCATCACGCGCGCTGCCGATCAAGCCGGCACGACCGCCGCGCTGGTCGCATCGTTCGAGGCCACACCCATCGTCGTGCCGCTGATCCAGATCGTGGACGAGCCGCTGGGGATGTCCGCCCTGGCATCGCTGGATCTGGCGGACCTCGACTGGATCGTCGTCACGTCGCCCAACGGTGCGCAGCGCGTCGCTCCCCTCGTCGCGCCCGGCTCCGCCGCGCCACAACTCGCCGCGGTCGGCTCGGCGACTGCCGCTGCACTGCCGCGCTGCGACCTGATCGCCACGATGCAGAGCGCTCTCGGACTGCTGCAGACGTTCCCTCAGGGCCCCGGCCGCGCCGTCGTCGTGCAGGGGATCGATGCCGACCCGACGTTGGTCGAAGGTCTCGTCGAGCGCGGGTGGACCGTCGAGGCGATCTGCCCGTATCGAGCGGTGCCGGCAACCCCGTCGCCCGAGCAACAGCACGCCGCGCTGGCTGCCGACGCGGTGCTCTTCGCCAGCGGCTCCGCGGCGCGAGCCTGGGTCGAGGTGTTCGGTCGACAGACGCCCCCTGTGGCCGTGGCCATCGGCGACCAGACTGCGGCCGTCGCCGCAGCTGTCGGGCTCAAGATCTCGGCAATATCTGCCGATCATTCGATGTACGGGATGTTGGTCACCCTGAGCAGGTATTTCTCTGGCCTGACCTAGCATCAGTACAAGGCCGGGCCGACGGAAGTGGTACAGAACGCATGATGGACAGACGGGTGATTGGACGGTGGCTGCTCGCGGCCACTGCGAGTGCTGCGCTTGCAGCTCTCGGCATCACCCATGCCGCTGCTCAAGGCAGGGTCCCCACAGGTCTCGCCCAAGCCCCCACCGTTGCGATCGAATCGCAGGCGGGCACCAATCCGTCGGTCTCCGGCGACGGTCGTTTCGTGGTCTTCGCCGGCCCGCCGGCAACTCAGGGCGACGAGCGCACCAGCACCGTGTGGCTGCGCGATCGCTCCAACGGCGGCGAGGTCGAACTGACCCAACCCCTCCCCGGCGCCCGCATCGGCAACAGCACGTTCCCGGTCATCAGCGGCGACGGTTGCTTCGCTGTCGTGCTCACCGAGATGCCCTTCGATCTCTTCCGCGACGACGACACCGGTAACCGGTGGGACGTCTACCGGCTGAAGCTGCCCGACTGCGGCGGCACGCTCAACAGTTGGGAGCTGATCTCCACCAACGCGTTCCGCGGCAACGACCTGGCCGCTGCCGACGACGTCGATCCGCGGTTCCCCCCGGCGATCTCCGGTGCCGGTTCGGTGATCGCCTACACCCACCAGTTCGATGCCGCACAACCAGACCTGTCGGGTGTGATCGTCGTCGACCTCACCAAGCCCACCGGGCAAGCCGGCCACGCACTCCCCGTCTCGGGCACTCCCGCGGCCGGGCCCAACAGCACCTACAGCTATGCCGGCCTCCGCGAGCCGTCGGTCTCCGACGATGGGCAGTTCGTTGCGTTCACCTCCGATGCCAACTCGTCGAAGGTCACGCCCGACTGGAACAGCGGCCCGACCGCCGGCGACGCCGCCACCTCGCAGGTCTACGTGTGGGACCGGCTCAATCCCGATGCCAACACCGCCGTCAAGCGGGCATCTCTCGGCCCCGACAGCACCGCCAACGGCTTCGCTTCCTCGCCGGCGATCTCGGCCGACGGCACGTACGTGGCCTTCGCCTCCACCGCCGTCAACCTGGTGATCGGCGCATCACTGCCGCCCTGCGTCGACCGCTGTGCGCCGCAGATCTATCGTTACAACCGCCTCGACGGCACGGTCGTACTGGTCAGCCGTGAACCGGCAAGCATCAGCACGCAGATCGTCGGCAGCGACCTCGGCGCGACCCAGCCGGCCATCAGCAGCGACGGCAGCCAGGTCGCCTTCGTGACGCGTTCGACCAATTTGCTCACGACGCGACCGGCCGTCGGTGGCACGGCGACCGACGGCGACATCATGGTCTCCGACGTCGACGTCGCCGAGATCCACCGCGCCTCGGTCCTCACCGACGGTGTCACACCCGCGCCGGCAGCCAACGCCCACCCCAAGTTGTCGGCGACCGGACGCGTCATCGTGTTCGACACGTTGGCCGGCGCGGCTTTCAGCCCGCTCGCCGAGCGCACCCCCGATTCCACCCGCCAGGTCGTCGGCATCACCCAGCAACCGCAGCTCTCCATCGCCGACATCAACGTCGGAACCGGGATCGTCGGCCTACCGGGCTCGGAGTGGTTCGTTCGCCTGTACAACGCCGGGCCCGGGTCGTTCGTGCCCAACAAGGTCGAGTCCACCAACCCGCAATTCGGTATCACGTTCGGTGAGTGCACCGAGGGCTACGCCGTACCACCGGGCGGGTCGTGCGGTGTGGCGGTCATCCTCACGCCTAGTGTCGAGGGTCCCCTCAACGGATTGATCAAGCTCTCCGAGACCGGATTCGGTGCACTCACGGTGCAGTCGAAGATCACCGGCGCCGGTGGACTGCCGGCGTTGTCGGCCGACCAGGCCAGCTACCACCACTTCGACACACTGAAGGTCGGCGACAGCAGCGACGTCAACACGTTCACTGTCTCCAACGTCAGCCTGGTGCCGGCGTGGGTCACCAACGTGTCGATCCAGGGCGCCAACCCGACGGACTTCAAGGTCGTCAAGACGAAGTGCCGAAACGCCGTGCTCGAGATCAGCGCCGGCTGCACCCTCGACGTCGCGTTCTCCCCGAATGAGGCTGGCCACCGCTCGGCGACCGTCGTGATCTCGACCGACAGCGGTCAGTACACCAGCGTGCTCGTCGACGGTGACGCCCACTACACGCCGAAGCTTCAGGCTGCAGGCATCGATGTGATGGCCGGCGACGAGATCGGCATCGGCGGTACCGGATTTGCGCCCAATGCGACCATCACCCTGCTGTGGGCCGACGGCGCCGGACGACGCACCACGGTGCAAGCCGACAAGTCGGGCAACTTCCTGATCTCGATGCCCGTCGCCGGCAACGAACGCGACGGCGACCGTGTCCTCGTCGCCCAGACACCCGGCAGCGGCACCGACCCCGCCTCGGTCGTCCTGCGAGTGATCGCCCCACCCACCCAGGAGCTCGATGCCGCGTCTCCCGACTGGCCCGGCGCCTGACGTCGCATCCCCCGCCGCTGTCACGCCCACGGGCCGGTGCGGCCCATCCAGGTGACAGCACCGGTCATGCCACCAGCGTCAAGGCTTGACGGAGTTGACCGATCACCCACCTGGGACGGTCGCGGACGTCTTCGAAGGTAAAGGTGATGACCCGAAGAGCGCGCAGTGTCAGCTCGGTCTGCCGCTGAGCGTCGGTCTGGCGCTGCCGGCGGGAAGCGTGCGTGCCGTGGCCGGAGACTTCGACGACGAGTCCGCCCGGAAAGACCGCATCGACCCGGGCGATCGTCCGCGTACCGACTCGATAGATCTTCTGCGTCTCGGGCCGAGCTATGCCTGCCTGTCGCACGAGACGTAGAAACCGCCTCTCGAGCCGGCTCTCGCCACCGGCATCGACGAGCGCATCGAGCAAGAGGCGACTGCCGTTGACCGCACTGCAGTGGTCGTGCATCGCCCGGGCTCTCAGGCGCTGTTCGCCGATGAGTCGAAGCCGAATGGCTGAGTCGATCGCGTTCTCGATCTCGGCAGCTGTAAAGCCGAACAACGGCCCCTCGAGGATGAGACGTTCGGCCGTGAGGCACCGGAAGCCCTGCACGGTGATGATGTCTGCCTTGGTCAGAGGTCGGGTGGTGGCACGCACGATCCCGCCGGTCGATCGGTTGCGACGGGAACGGTCTACAACAAACTCGGCGGTCCCGGTCGAGAATCCATCCAACCCGTACAGACGGGCGCCGGCACGACCGGCCACGACGCCATGGCCGTCGAGGTCGATGAGACCGGCGGCCAGAGAACGCCCGAACGTCGGCGGCGACCCCGTCACCGCGAAAGCTCGGGGACCGAGGCGATTGATGAGACCTCGTCGTTCCCACTTGCTTCGCATCGATGCATCGACCCCGAGCGCCCGCATCTGCGCAGTCGAGAGCACACTGTGCTGATTGGCGGCCAGAGCCGCGAGCGCGCTGAAACGGTCGTCCATCCTCGAACAGTGCTCCGAGGGTGTTACATCGCAGTGCTGTCACGGGAATGGGCCTGTGCCGCCCATCCAGGTGACAGCGTCAGCCTGCGGGGGCGGCCGGAGCGGCGGGGACCATTCGGCCGGAGACCAGCATCGAGGCGGTGCAGTTGCCGGAGGCGACGCCGCCGGGACCGTTGCACGTCACCTGGAACACGAGCGAGGTGCCGCCGAGAACTTCCGGAGGCGAGACCCACGAGACCCGCTTGTCACCCTGCACGTCGGCGAGCGAGATCGTGTAGATCACCGTCGAGCCGTTCATCAACACGGCGATGCCGGCATCCTGGTCGGGGTTCTGCAGCGAGAAATCGGTGAGCTGGAAGTTCGAGCCGGCCGGCACCTCGAGGGTCTGCGACGCGGTCTGCGCAGCGGGCGCCAATGGCGCCAGCATCTCGCTGAACAGCGTGCCCGGGTCGACCGCCGGCTGCGGCGCGACCACGACGGTGGGGGCAGGGACCGAGTCGTTGGAAGGCTGCACCGGCACACTGACCAACGAGGTCGACGAGATGGCCGCCGGCAACTGGGCGGTGACCGCGTCGGCAGCGGCGTCGCGGATCGCCGGTTTGACCACGCCGAACCACACCGCACCGAGCGCCAGCACAGTCACCCCGGCCGCGAGCAGCCGCCCGAACAGCCGCTCGGGGATCATCGAAGCCTGCACGAAGGTGACCGGCGCACTCGCGGTGGGTGCCCCGGGTTGGTCGGCGTCGATCGTGAACTGCACAGTGCGCGAACGTCGCTCCCATTGCAACCGGTTCGCGTGCACCTTGAGCCGGATCAGCGAGCTGGCCCCGGGCTCGACGCCGGCAGCCGGTGGATCGAAGTCGCCGTCGACACGACCGGTCGGATCGAGGAGGTGCAACCGGCAGGACGCCTGCGTGTTGCCCTGGTTCTCGAGCATCATCTCGTAGACCGCCGTGCGACGGGCGCGCAATGCCGGCTGCAGCATGTGCAAACGACGGGTATAGGTCGAGCCGACCTGCAGCGTGGTCTCGCTGGAGCCGACGTCGTCGGGATCGCTCTGCGGCACGATTCGCACCGTCAGCGCGGTGGGCCCGGCCGTCGTGGACGGCAGCAGCGGCGGCTGCACCTCGACATCGACGACTTCTTGCGAACCTCCGAACAGCATCACCGAACCGGGCCGAATGGTCGTCCACCCCGCGGCCAACCCGACGGGCGCCAAGGAGAACGTCTCGGTGGTGTCGCCGAGGTTGACGATCGTCAGTTGGAAGACCGCCGAGGTACCGGGCACGACCTCGACGTCACTTCGCGAGAACCATGCCTGGGCAGCCATCGCCGCAACGCTACTGGCGACCGCGTTCTCAGCGGCGTCAATGCGCGTCGCTCAACGAAAGGCGATCCGGTCCCTTCCGGAGAGCTTCGCTTCGCGCAGCGCATCTCCGGCGGTTGCCAACAACATGTCCGAGTTCGCGGCCCCGCTACCGACCGTGACACCCACCGAGGCGCTGACGTGCACGTGGTCGGGCAGCGCCGACCACGACCTGGCCGCTATCAGTTGGCGGATCCGTTCGAACACGACGCGCGCATCGTTGGGCGAGGCGTCGCGCAGCACCATCACGAACTCGTCACCACCGACACGGACCACGTAGTCACCGCGCCGGCAGACACGCTCGAGCACTGCGGCGATCTCTTGCAGCACGCTGTTGCCTGCCTCGTACCCGTAGCCATCGTTCACGAACGCAAATCGGTCGATGTTGACAGCACCGATGCAGACAGGCGTGTCGCCACCCAAGACCTCGGGGAGCCAGCGGCCGAGGAACTGCCTGTTCGGCAGCCCGGTGAGCTCGTCGGCCTCACCGACCGAAGCCTGCCGCAAGCGGTCGACGCCGGCGCGTACGTTGTCCCATCGATCGGCGGTCTGCCAACGCAGCTTCTCGTGGAGGTGATCGACCTCGGCCTGTAGCACCGCGCGCGCCTCGTCGGTGCGACCCGTGGTCCACAGCACGTCGACCTCGATCTCGATCAACGGTCGCAGGCAATCGTCGAGGTCGAGACTCGCGGCGAGCCTCTTCGCTTCCTCGATCGACGTCAGGACCGTCGTATCGAGCGAGGAGTGCCACCGGGAGATCACCTCGCCGACGATGGCTACGACTTGCTCGCGAACCATGCCGTGCTCGATCGCCAGCTGTTGCGCCCGATGGGCGTCGGTGAGCGCCGAGTCGTGATGGCCGAGCGTGGCGAACAGCACAGAGCGGTACGCCAAGGCGACACATGTCGGGCCGACTTGCCGGCTGCCTTCGGGGTCGAGCGCCGCGGTCGCCGCGTACAGGCCGTCACGAAGGTGGCGCGATCGCTGGGCGGCATCCGGTTCGGCCAACGCCGTGGCGCAGAACGCCGCAGTCAGGTTCGCGTATGCCGTCTGACGGTCGTCGTCGGTCGCGGCGATCCGCAGGCACCGGTCGTACAGCACCACGGACGATTCGAAGAAACCCGATCGATCGCAGGTGACCGCCAGGTCGTAGATCGCCGGGTAGGCAGACGCCTCATGAGGGAGTTGCTCGACGGCGTAGATCACGTCGGCGAGCAGCAGCGCGCCGGTGGTGGGCTGGGCGTGGGTCGCAATGTGCTCGGTCACTCGATGAATCCTCCTGCCGACGGCCTACGATGCCCGTTCGTGGCCGGCAACTTCCCTGTTTCACGCCCGCGACGACTGCGCACGTCGGCGGCGATGCGGCACCTGGTCGCCGAGACCCGCCTCGATGTCGCCAATCTCGTGGCGCCGCTGTTCGTCCGCGAGGGCATCGACGAGCCGCAGCCGATCGCGTCGCTCCCCGGCGTGATGCAGCACACACGAGACAGCGTGCGCGCCGAGGTCACCCAGCTCGCCGACCTCGGCATCGGAGCCGTGATCCTGTTCGGAGTCCCTTCCACCAAGGATTCCATCGGCTCGAAAGCGTTCGATCCTGAGGGAATTGTGCAATTGTGCCTGGGCGATCTTGCCGCCGATGTCGGCGATCGGATGATCTTGATGGCCGATCTGTGCGTCGACGAGTACACCGATCATGGGCATTGCGGCATCCTCGACGGTCCGGCCGACGACCCCCGCACCTCGGTCGACAACGACGCGACCCTCGAGATCTATGGCCGGATCGCCGTCGCCCAGGCGACCGCCGGCGCCCATGTCGTGGCCCCCAGCGGGATGATGGACGGGCAGGTCGGGGCCATCCGCAGCGCGCTCGACCGCGCCGGTTTCGCATCGACGTCGATCCTCGCCTACTCGGCCAAGTACGCCAGCGGCCTGTACGGGCCGTTCCGCGATGCCGTCGACGTGCAGATCGCCAGTGGCGGCGACCGCAAGGGATACCAGCAGGATTTCCGCAACGCCCGCGAGGCGCTGGTGGAAGTCGACGAAGACATTGCCCAAGGCGCCGACATGGTGATGGTGAAGCCGGCACTGGCCTACCTCGACGTGATCGCCGCCGTACGAGCCCATGTCAACGTGCCGGTCGCCGCCTATCAAGTCAGCGGGGAGTACGCGATGATCAAGGCTGCCGCAGCAAACGGCTGGATCGACCACGATGTCGTCGCCATCGAACAGCTCACCGCCATCAAGCGGGCCGGAGCCGACGTGATCCTCACCTACCTGGCGCGGTGGTTCGCAGAACAACAATGACCACAAACGAAGAGCTCTTCGCACGTAGCTGCCGGGTGATCCCCGGCGGCGTCAACTCCAGCATCCGGGCGTTCAAGGCGGTGGGGGGCACGCCGTACATCGTCGAGCGCGCCCAGGGTGCGTACGTGTGGGACGTCGAGGGCCGCCGGTACATCGATCTCGTGCAGAGCTACGGCGCCATCATCCTCGGCCACGCGCACCCGGCCATCACCGCCGCCGTCAGCGCGGCCGCACTCAACGGCACGTCGTACGGGGCGCCGACCCCCGGCGAGATGTTGCTCGCGGAGGCCATGACCGAGCGGGTCGCCAGCTGCGACATGGTGCGGCTGATGAACTCCGGGACCGAGGCGACGAGCACTGCCGTGCGACTCGCGCGCGGCTACACCGGCCGCGACCGCCTGGTGATCTTCCACGGCAACTTCCATGGCGCCACCGACGCGTTGCTCGCCGCGGGCGGAAGCGGCGTGGCGACGTTGGGCCTGCCGGGCACCGCCGGCGTCCCCGCCAGCGCAGTGGCAGACACGCTGGTCGTGCCGTACAACGTCGTGCCGCAACTCGACGATCAGGTCGCCGCCGTCTTCGTCGAACCCGTCGCCGCGAACATGGGGGTCGTGGCGCCCGCCTCCGACTTCCTGCAGGGTCTCCGGGCCGAATGCGACCGAGTCGGTGCACTGCTGGTCTTCGACGAGGTCATCACCGGATTCAGGCTGGATCGCGGCGGCGCCCAGGCCAAGTACGACGTGAGGCCCGACCTGACGACGTTCGGCAAGGTGATCGGTGGTGGCCTGCCCATCGGCTCCGTGGGTGGACGCCGTGAGATCATGGAGACGTTGTCGCCGCTCGGCCCCGTGTTCCACGCCGGGACGCTGGCCGGCAATCCGTTGGCAACGGCCGCAGGGCGCGCTGCGCTGCAGGAGCTCACCGACGACGTCTACGTCGAGCTGGCACGGCGCGCGGCGCGCCTCTCGTCGTCGTTGGGCGAGGCATGCGCCGCTGCCGGCATCGCCGCCACGTTTCCCGTCGTCGGCACGCTGGTGGGCATGTACTTCGGGGACGGGGGTGCGCCGACCAACTTCGTCGAGGCCAAGACCACCGACGAGCGGGTGTATCGCACGTTCTTCCACGCGATGTTGGCCGAGGGGATCGCGCTCGCGCCAGGTGCATACGAGGCGCTCTTCGTCGGTCTCGCCCACACCGACGACGTGCTCGACGCTATCGGCGAGGCCGCAGCCCGCGCCGCGACCGCCACCGCCGGCCGGCTCGACTGACCTAACCTCGCCGCGATGCGGCAGTTCGTCTCGGTGCGGTTCTGGCTCGCCATCGCATCACTGATCGGCCTCACGTTCGGCTTGTGGTACGTACTGGTTCGCAAGGACGACAGCGTCGCGGTGCTCGGCCGACCGGCTGCTACGGGCACCACCGAGCACCGCATCAACCTGCTGTTGCCTGTCTACGGCATCACCGCCGACCCTGGCTTCGCAATGGTCGACGGCGTGTCGAGCGGCGACATGCACCTGGCCCTCGACGCCACACGAACGATGGTCGTGAAAGCCGGGACGCCCGGTGAGATCACGTGCAGCAAGCTGGCCGAGATCAACCAGTGCGTCGTCGCCGCAGACCTGTTGGGAGACGCTGTCGTATGGTTCTCGCTGGTCCCGAACCCGCAGCGTGCCAGCATGCTGCTGCCGGGCGTGACCGAGGTTCACAAGGACAACTGGCTGCTGCTGTCGAACGGCTGGGAAGTGGCGCGCAACGAGGTGGTCGAACGCAACTGTGACACCGCAGGGCTCGACGATTTCGTGCGCCAGTTCGGTGGGCCCCTCAGCACGTCGACCTTCAGCTTCGAGCAACAGGAGATCGTCCAGGTGACATGCCTCGAGCAGCCGGAGAGCTCGACGACCACGTCGACATCGACCACGCTGGTGCCCGTGATCACCCCCATCGACACGTCGGTCATCCCCGACGATGGTGCGCCCGTGGACGTGGTACCGGTCGATACCGTCGCCGGCTGAGCGTCAGCTCGTCCGGCGTTGGCGGGCGATCTCGTACGTTGCCAACGCGGCGGCGGCGCTGACGTTCAACGAGCTGAGACGACCCAACATCGGGATGCTGACGATCATGTCGCATCGCTCGCGGGTCAGGCGCGACAACCCTGCACCCTCCGCGCCCAGCACCAGGCACACTCCCTCCAGGGCGAGGTCGCCGATGTCGAACAGGTCTCGATCGGCGCCGTCGTCGAGACCGATGACCCAGATGCCTGCATCCTTGATTCGGGCGAGCGCCGCAGGGAGGCCGCCCACCAACGCCATCGGCACGTGCTCGACTGCACCGGCCGCGGCCTTCGCCACGGTCGGCGTGATGTGCACGGCACGGTGACGCGGCAGGACAACGCCATCGACACCGGCGCCGTCGCAGCAACGCAACATCGCGCCGAGGTTGCCAGGGTCGGTCACACCATCGACCGCGACCAGGAATGGAGCCTTGCCCGGACGGCGCTTGATGAGGTCGGCGAGTTCGGTCTCGATCAAAGGCGCAGCGAATGCGATGACACCCTGCGGTGCCTCGCTGCGAGCCTTGGCCTCGAGCCGTTTGCGATTGACCTCCTGCACCGGTGCTCGCACACTGCGGGCGATGTCGACGATGTCGGTGACGATGTCGCTCGCGGTCTCGCCATCCAGCAGGTCGGTCGCGACCCACACCTCGCTGACCCTTCGCTTACCGGCGATCAGCAGTTCGCGCACGGCCTGGCGGCCTTCGACCTGCTCGCCGCCGAGTGTCTTCTCGGGTTTGCGACGCTCCTCGCCGGTCGGCGTGATTCGCCCGGTGCGACCGGCGCCGCGGGAGGCGAACTGCCTCGACGACGTTCGTTCCGGCGCACCGCGGCCCTTGCCGGTCGACGAGGCCCGGCTGCGCGGCGCCGGGGCGGCAGTCGTGCGACCGCGGGGCGCCGGGGCCGCCCGACCCTTGGCTGCAGGGGCACCACGACCTTTGGCTGCAGCGGCGCGCGGCTGACTCGGGCGCCGGCCACTCGCGCCACCTGCCTGTCGTGCTGCCATCAGTCATGCTCCTTCGTGATCACGGCAACCGCCCAGCAGGCAATGCCTTCCTGGCGCCCGAGAGCACCCAAACCTTCGCTTCGCCGACCCTTGACCGTGACCGGCGCGCCGCACGCCTCGCTGAGCTTGGCCTGCATCTCTGCCCGGTGCGGCGCCAACTTCGGCGTGTCGCACACCACCGCGCAGTCGACATTGCCGATCATCCAACCATCGGCTCGTACCAGTGTGCCTGTGTGGGCGAGCAACACCAACGAGTCGGCGTCCTTCCAACGTGGATCCGTGTCGGGGAAGTGCTCGCCGATGTCGCCGAGCCCCGCGGCGCCGAGCAACGCATCGGCCACAGCATGGGCGATCACGTCGGCGTCGCTGTGGCCGTGCAGGCCACGACCGTCGAACACCACGCCGCCCAACACCAACCTCCGCCGCGGATCGTCACTGAACCGGTGGATGTCGAAACCCTGGCCGACCCGGACGCCGGTCATCGCCGTTCCTTGGCTGCCAGTTCGCGGGCCCAGGCGAGGTCGTCGGGAAGGGTGATCTTGCGATTCAGGATCTCACCCTCGACCACGATGACGCGGCAGCCGCAGGCCTCGACCAACGCGGCGTCGTCGGTCGCGTCGCCGCCACTGTCGTGGGCGGCGCGCAGCACCGAAGCCCGGAATGCCTGAGGGGTTTGCACGGCGACCAACGCAGCGCGAGCCGGCGTCTCGACGACCACGTTGTCGCCATCGATTCGCTTGATCGTGTCGGTCACCGCAATGCCCGGGATCGCAGCATCTGCGCCTTCACGAACGGCGCGGATCACCGCGGCGAACAGCTGTGCCGAGGCGAACGGCCTGGCCGCATCGTGCACACAGATGATCGTCGCCTCGTCGGGGATCGCGGCCAGGCCGGCGCGAACGGATTCGCTGCGTGTCGCGCCTCCCGCGACACCGCCTTCCGCGGCGACATCGGCCTGCGGGACGACCACGATCACACCTTTGCTGACGAGTGCCGCTACATCGGTCGCATGGTCGATGACCCGCCGCGAGCCGAGCTGTGCGAACTGCTTCGCGGTACCGATCCGGGACCCGTTACCGCCGGCCACCACGATGGTCCAGACATTCTCTGCCTCGTTGAGCGACACGACCGGCGAGGGTAGTACCGTTCGACACACATGGCTCACGAGGACCTCCTAGCCCACACCGAATTCTTCGCCGACGCCCCGATCGAGGTGCTGGCCGCCATCGCCGCCGCTGGGCGCGAGCAGCACTTGATCCGTGGCGACGTCCTGTTCCACGAGGGCGACATCGCCGACTCGCTTCACCTGGTGTTGCGTGGCCGCCTGGCCATTGCGATCGCCAACCCCATCGATCACCGCGAGACAGTCGTTGCGTTGATGGAGCCGGGCGATCTCCTCGGTGAGATGGCCATGCTCGACGGCGGGCCGAGGTCGGCGATGGCCAGGGCTCTCGAGCCGTCGGCCGTCCTGACGATTCCGTTCGAACCGGTGATGCAGGCCTTCCGCGGGGATCCCCGGCTGTTGTGGGGCGTCACCCGGCTGCTCGCTCAGCGGCTGCGTGTGGCCGACGAGGCGCTGGCCGACAGCGTCTTCCTCGACGTCACCGGCCGTACCGCGAAGCGCCTCCTCGAACTGTCGGAGGGTGTCGACGACTTCATCCTGCCGGTCACCCAGGAGGAGTTGGCGGGGATGGTCGGCGCCTCGCGCGAACGCGTCAACAAGGCCATCGCCAGCTTCATCCGTCTCGGCTGGATCGACCAGCACGAGCGCAAGTACACGATCCTGAAGCGCGACAGCCTCGACATCCGCGCCCGCTGAGACCGCACGGCCCGACCCCGATCAGGTACCGGCGTTACCGGTGAACTCGTTGGCGACGACCTCCGGCGTGGCGCCGTCGACGGTCAGGCGTGACATCAGCGTGCGCAGTGCTTCCGTCGTCAGTTTGGCGCTGACGGTGTCGAGCGTCGACAGCACGTCGGCTGTGCCGGCCGCGGTGGTCACCAGCGGCAGGATCACGTCGTTGGGAACCAACGCCTTGTCGTCCTGCAGCACCACGATGGTCGCCGCCGACAGCGCTGGGTCGCCGGACCGCCCGACGCCACAATCGGCTGTTCCGGCGTTGACAGCATCGAGAGTCTTGGCGACGACGGTTGCGACGACGGTCTTGAAGTCGATCTTGTAGGTGTCCGACAATGCCTTCCCGCCGAGCGGGGTAGAGGTCTCGAACCCGTCCGGTGCGGCGAGTGTGGCGATGCCTGGCTTGGCGCCGAGGTCGGTCAGTGTGGCGATCGTGTTCACGTCGGTGAAGGTCTTCGCGCAGAAGACGACGTCCTTGTCTTCGGCCGTCGTCGGCGCGCCCATCACCAGGTTGCTGGGAAGCGCCTTGGCGATGGCCGCAGCCTGCAGGGTCGTGGTGTTCGGAACCGGCGTGTCGGTACCGCCGGGCCCCGACACCAATCGCAACAGGCCCTGAGAGGTCATCCCGGTGAGCTGCACCTCGCCCTTGGTCAGGGCGGTCATCAGTTCGGCCGAAGTGGCAAACGCCTGTTTGCGGGCCACTCGGAACTCGGCCTTCTCCAACGCCTGGCCATAGATCTCGGCGATCAGCTCGCTGGTCGGATCGGTCGTGGAGCTGATGGTGATCTTCGGCTTCAGGGCCACGGTTTCGCTCGACGCTCCGGAACCACCGCACGCGGAGATCAGCACGGAGAAGACGACGGAGACCTTCAGGATCGTTGGGGCGCGCACGACGCAAGATCGTAGGCGGCAGGTGCCGATTTCGGGCGGCAGGGTTCAACGCGGGCGTAGACGCAACCCGGCCATGCCGCCGTCGACGGCGAGGGAGGTGCCCGTCGTCGCGCCGGCGGACGGACCGGCCAGATACAGCACCGCCGCAGCGACCTCCTCCGCTGTCACCAGGCGACCGGACGGCTGACGAGCCTCGAGGGCGGCCCGCTCCGACGCAGGGTCGGCGGCTCGATCGAGCAACCTGGCGACCCACGGTGTGTCGGCTGTTCCCGGGTTCACGCAGTTGACCCGAATGCCTTCGTGAAGGTGGTCGGCGGCCATGGCCAAGGTCAACGACAGCACGGCGCCCTTGCTCGCGCTGTACAGGGCACGGTCGGGCAGCCCCGCCGTCGCCGCAATGGAGCACGTGTTGACCACCGAGGCGTGATCCGAGCGTCGTAGGTGCACCAGCGCAGCGCGCATGACCCTGACCATGCCGAACACGTTCACCTCGAACACGTGACGCCACTCGTCGAGCGGATTCGTCTCGACCGTGCCCTGCGCCCCGATGCCGGCGTTGTTGATGACGATGTCGATACCGCCCATCGCCTCGGCCCCATGGGCGACTGCGTCGGCGACCGAGGCATCGTCGGCGATGTCGGCGCGATGGCAGACCGCGCCGGTCGGCGCGGTCGACGGATCGAGGTCGACGACCGTCACCGCTGCACCCCGGGCGATCGCCGCGGTCGCGACTGCATGGCCGATTCCCGACGCGCCACCGGTGACGAGTAGTCGGAGCCCTTCGAATTCGAGCGTCATGATGCCTCCAAAAGTGTTGTGTCGAGTGTGTATGTCGCTGCGGCGTTCCCGCCGAAGATGGCAGCTTGCTCGTCTGCCGAGAACTCGGCGATGAGGTCCTCGACCAACGTGACGATCTGCCGATACGAAGCCGCGAGCGTGCACACCGGCCAGTCGCTGCCGAACAGGACGCGACCGGGGCCGAAGGCGCAGATCGCGCGGTCGACGTACGGGCGGAGGATCGCCGGCGACCACGTCGACCAGTTCGCCTCGGTCACCAACCCGGAGAGCTTGACGACGACGTTGGCGCACTGCGCAACAGCGGCGAGGTCGCTCGCCCATGGGTCCCACCGCCCTTCCGCAATCTCCGGCTTGGCCAGGTGGTCCAGCACGAACCGACCGTCGGGAACCTCGTGCACCGCAGCGATGACCCGCTCGAGTTGGTGCGGCAACACCAGCAACTCGTTGACCAGCCCACGACCAGCGACCTCACGCATTCCGGCGACCACCGCAGGGCGCTGCAGCCAGGCCGGGTCCGGTTGGTATTGGACCATGCTGCGGATCCCCCGAAGCCACCGTCCCGACGCCATCGCCTGCAGACGGTCGAGTTGATCGCCGACATCGATCGCGCCCAGGTCGATCCAGCCGACCACGCCGGCCACCTCCGGCGTACCGGCGGCAAGGTCGAGGAGTTCCTCGGTCTCGGCGATCTCCGTGACCGACTGCACGACGACACCGGAGCCGAAGCCGTTGGCGTGTGCTTCGACGATGAGCTCGCCGATCGCAAAACTTCGGCGTATCGGTTCCATCGCCTCGGCCGCCATCCACGGCTGGTCGCGGACGGCCAGGTCCCACACATGATGATGAGCGTCGATCCGTGGCGTCAACCGGGAAGCACAGTCACTCGGTGGGCGCGGCCCACGCCGGGCCGTCGGGGAACCGATACTCGGCAATGGATGCCTCGTGCATCTGTGCGCCGGCGCCGGGCCCGGTCGGAGCTCGATACCGACCACCGACGATCACGACGGGATCCGTGAAGTGCTCGTGCAGATGATCGACGAATTCGATCCACCGGTTCTGCGATGTTCCGCTGACCGCGACGAAGTCGAACATCGCCAGGTGCTGGACCATCTCGCACAGCCCGACACCACCTGCGTGAGGGCACACCGGTACACCGAACTTGGCGGCGAGCAGGATGATGGCGAGGTTCTCGTTGACTCCGCCGACGCGACAGGCGTCGATCTGCACGACATCGATCGCCTCCGCCTGCAGCATCTGCTTGAAGATCACCTTGTTCTGGACGTGCTCGCCGGTGGCCACACGGATCGGGAGCACCGCCTGTCGGATTGCCCGATGGCCGATCACGTCGTCGGGCGAAGTCGGCTCCTCGATCCAGTACGGGTCGAAGGGTGCCAGCTTGCCCATCCACTCGATGGCTTGGCCGACACCCCATCGCTGGTTCGCGTCGACCGCGATCTTGGCCCCTTCGCCCGCAGCGAGCCGGGCGACGCGCATTCGGCGAACATCGGAATCGACGTCGGATCCGACCTTCAACTTCAACATCGTGAAGCCGTCGGCGATCGCCTCACGCACCAGACGATCGACCTTCTCGTCGGCGTAGCCGATCCAGCCCGCGGACGTCGTGTACGCCGGCAGGCCGTCGGCTTCGAGCGCAGCGATGCGCGCCGCGCGACCCGGTTCGGCGGCTTCGAGAAGTGCGAGTGCCTCGGCAGGCGTGATCGCGTCATCGATGTACGTGAAGTCGATCTGCCGCACGATCTCCTCGGGCGACAGAGACGCGAGCACCCGCCACAGCGGCTGGCCATCGAGGCGGCAGCGCATGTCCCACGCTGCGTTCACCACCGCCCCGATGGCCATGTGCATGACACCCTTCTCCGGGCCCAGCCATCGCAATTGACCGTCCCACGTCAGCTGGCGCGCCAGCACGCCCACATCCCCGGTCAGGTCAGCGACGTCGCGACCGACGACGTACGGAGCCAGGGCACGCACTGCGGCACAGGCGACGTCGTTGCCACGGCCGGTCGTGAAGAGCAACGAGTAGCCGACGACGTCGGGATCACTCGTGCCCAACACGACGTATGCCGCGGAGTAGTCGGGCTCGGGGTTCATCGCGTCCGACCCGTCGAGGCCCCGCGAGGTCGGGAACCGGACGTCGATGACCTCGAGTGTTGTGATGTGGGTCATTGTGTGAGCTCAGCCGCCGAAGTCGGCGGCGTTCTCCTTCGTGACCATCGCTGTACCAGTGTCGATATTGGGGGCGACCGTCTTGCCGTCAGTGATCGCATCGAGCGCTGCTTGTGCACCATCGGAGCCCATCTTTGCCGGGAACTGGGCCACCGATGCCAGTTCGGTACCGGCGACGATGGCGGCGACCTCATCTGGTCCGGCATCGAAGCCGACCAGCAGGGGCTTCTTGCTGGCGTTGGCGACCGATTCGATGGCACCGAGGATCGGAGGGCCACAGGCGCCGTAGATCACCGAGACGTCGGGATTGGCGGTGAGGATGTCCTGTGCGGCGTTCAGACCCTTCGTCTGATCACAGTCGGTCGGCAGAGAGGCGACGATCTTGAACCCGTCGCCGAGGCCGGTCTTGAACCCGTCGACTCGCTGCTGCAGCGATGGGGCACCAGCGACGCCCTCCAGGATTGCCACCGTGTCGCCGGCCTTCAACTGACCGGCGAGGTACTTGCCCGCCAGCACGCCGCCGGCGAGATTGTCGGTGGCGACCAAGGCCGTCTTGCCGTCCCAGCCGGGGATGTCGTTGTCGACGAGGATCACCTTGATGCCGCCATCGACCGCCTTCTGCAACGCATCCTGCACGTTGGGGCTCGTCGGCGTGATCACGATGGCCTTGACGCCCTGGGTGATCATCGATTCGATCGCGGCGATCTCGCCTTCGTCGTCGGTGCCACTGGCGCCCTGCGCGTAGATCATCTCCACGTCAGGGTGATCCTTGTTCCATTCCTTGGCGGCGTCGACCATGGTGTCGTAGAAGTCGACCGGGAACTTCGTGATGAAGCCGATCTTGCTGGTCCCACCGGCCGCAGCGGTGCCGGGCGCCGCGTCGGTCGCCGCGGGTGCCCCGTCGGTCGCCGAAGATGCTGCGTCCGTCGCCGCGGGTGCTGCGGCCGCAGCCGTCGTGGCACTGCTGGACGAACTGTCGCTTCCGCAAGACGCGGCGACCATCCCAATGGTCGCGCACAGCAACAGCGGTGCGAGTCGTGTCATTCGCTTCATGTTCTTTTCTCCTTGTGGTGTGCGGCGGGTGCCGTTGGGGCGCGTGAGACCAAGGGTCTGTCGGCGTGTTGTCTTCTTCTCGATGACCGGCGGGCGCCGGGCTGGTGGTTATGGGGGACTTGCGGCAGCTCCTGCTGACGTGCCGACGATCAGGGCGACGATTCGCTGCTGGCTGTCGGGGCTGGGAATCTCTTCGCCGACCTTGCGCCCGCGCCGCATGACGACGGCGCGGTCCGCGACCTCGGTCACGTGATCGAGTGCATGAGAGATGACGATGACTGCGTGACCCTCGGCCCGGAGGCGCAGGATGAGGTCGAGCACACGCCTCGACTCGCGCAGGCCGAGCGCAGCGGTCGGTTCGTCGAGGATGACCACCTTCGATGCGAAAGCCGCGGCGCGCGCCACGGCGATGACCTGGCGCTGCCCGCCCGACATCAACCCGACCGCAGCGGATCGGTCGGGCAACGACACCTGCAGCCGCTCCAGCACGTCGACCGTCGAGTCGAGCATCGATCGGCGACGTAGGACACGCACCGGTCTGGGTAGCCATCGTGGCCCGGCGTCCTCGCGGCCGGCGAAGAAGTTGGCGGAGGGCCCAAGGTTGTCGAACAGTGCCAGGTCCTGGTACACGGTCTCGATCCCGTACCCGCGCGCTGCGGCCGGCGAGTTGATGGTGGCCGGCTGCCCGTCGATCAAGATCTCTCCGACGTCGAAGCGGTGGACCCCGCTGATGCACTTGATCAGAGTCGACTTGCCGGCTCCGTTGTCGCCCAGGATCGCCACGACCTCGCCGTGGCGCACGTCGAGATCGAGGGAGTCCAGCGCCAGGACCGCACCGAACCGCTTCGTCGCGCCGCGCACCGACAGCGCCGGCGCACCGTTGAGATCGTTCGCACGCGATTCGTTCATGACAACGCCGCCTGCATCACGCGGAACCGCTCCTCGAGGCGACCTCGCAGCACGTCGCTCTCGACAGCCAGCACGATGACGACACCGATGACGATCGGTTGCAGGAACGCTCCGACGTTCAACAGGTTCATGCCATTGCGGATCACTCCGATCATCAACGCGCCGACCAGGGCGTTGGCGACGTTGCCGCGGCCGCCGAGGAAGCTGGCACCACCGATGATCACCGCCGCGATCGAATCGAGCTCGGCGAGATTGCCGGCGGTCGGCGAGCCGGCATTGAGCCTGCCGGAGGTGATGATCGCGGCGACGCCCGCCAGCAATCCGCAGAGCACGTACACCGAGATCAGCACCGAACGCACCGGGATCCCGGTTCGGCGGGCGGCCTCTGGATTCCCGCCGGTCGCGTACATCCAGCGGCCCCAGACCATGCGGGCCAACATGCCTGCAAAGAGCAGTCCGATCCCAGCCACGAGGATCGCCGAGTAGGGCACCCAGTGGAACGATGAGTTACCGATGGTCTTGACGATCGACGGGACCCCCCGCTTGGGCTGCCCGCCCGACAGCTGGAGGGCAAGGCCGCGGGCGATGCTGAGCGTGGCGAGCGTGATGATGAACGGATGCGGCAGGCGTCCCCACACATACACGCCGCCGTTGACGAGGCCGACTGCCGCGCCGGTCGCGAGCATGACCACGATGACCACGAAGCCCGAGCCGCCGTGCGAATACACGATCGCACCGACGACCGATGCGAGCGCCAGGGTCGAGCCGACGGACAGGTCGATGCCACGGGTGAGGATGACCATCAGCTGGCCGATTGCGAGCACGGCGATCGCGGCCGTCTGGGCAAGGACGTTGTTGGCGTTGCCGGTTGTCAAGAACACGGGCGACAGCAGAGCCATCGCGACGACGAGTCCGGCCAGCATCAGGATCGGTCCCAGCCGAATCACGCCGAGAGCCAGTCGCAGCAGCCGGAACCGGCGCTGTTGCCGCTCGTCGGAGAGGTCGCGCGGTTCCGGCGGCGTCGCGATCGAAGCATCCGTTGGCACAACGCTCGCCAGGTTGGTCATCGTGTCGCCCCCCCGGGTACGGTTCCCCATGCGTCGCCCGATGCGGCGCCAGGTCGTACAATAAACGCTCAAACATCGGATGTCTAGTCCTGGGTTCGAAAAGGGTGAAAGGAGGTCAAGCAACGTGGGAGCGCCGTTGACCGAAGCCGCCATCGAGCAGGTCCGGATGCTCATCACCAGCGGGAGCCTGGTGCCAGGCCAGCGCCTACCGCCTGAAGCCGAGCTCGCCGAGTCGCTCGGTACCAGCCGCAGCACCGTCCGCGAGGCCGTCCGCGCGCTGGTCACTGCACGGGTCCTCGACGTTCGCCGCGGCGATGGCACGTTCGTCACCAGCCTGCGTCCCGAGCTGCTGCTCGCCGGGATCGGCGCCGCAGCCGACCTGTTGCAGCATGGTTTCACCCTGGAACTGGTGCAGGTGCGCCGGATCCTCGAGCCGGCGGCCACGGCGATGGCCGCCACACGAATCACCGAAGCCACGCTGGATCAACTCGAGGCCTGCTTACATCGGATGTCTATCGCCTCACATCAGGAGCTGGTGGAGTTCGACGAGGAGTTCCACCACCTGGTGGCCACCGCCAGCGGCAACTCGACCCTGGCCTCGATGTTGAACGGCGTCTCCAGCCGCACGACTCGCGGCCGTGCATGGCGCGGCGTGATCGAGGCAGGCGCGACAGAGCGAACGATCTCCGAACACGCCGCGATCCTCGCCGCGTTGCGCGCCCGCGATCCGGGACTCGCCGAAGCCGCCGCACTGGTGCATGTGTCGACCACAGAGACCTGGTTCCGCACGGTCCTCAGTGCCAACGACGCCGACGTCGCCTGACGCCTCACGCGGTAGCTCAGTCGTCGGTGGCGAACTTCGGTCGCATCGGCAGGGTGGTGCGCCACTGACCGTCGTAGTCACGGAGCGCGGCGGCGACTGCCGGGGCCGTCGGCACGAGACCGATCTCGCCGACCCCCTTGATGCCGTACGGCGACTTCGGTTGGGGGACTTCGACCAGATGCACCTCGATCGGCGGGACGTCCTTGGCGCGCAGGATGCCGAGCGAACGAAGGGTCATGTTGGTGGGGAAACCGGTGGCCGGATCCGAGGGAAAGTCCTCGGTCAGCGCGTACCCGAGGCCCATGTGCACGCTGCCTTCGATCTGTCCTTCGCACAGCATCGGGTTCACCGCCCGCCCGACGTCGTGGGCGGCCACGACCCGCTCGATGGTGCCGGTGGCGGGATCGACGACGACGAGCTGGGCGGCGTAGCCGAACGTCGAGTGGATCACCGGGTTCTCGACGCCGGGCTCGCCGAGGTGTTCGGTCCAGTCGACGCGGTACTCGCCTTCGTAGTCGACGCCCGTGCGACAACCGTCGGCGAGGGCGGCCCGACACGCTGCGGCCACCGAACCGGCGCC
>JBDTYA010000348.1:0-3012 GCA_040005915.1 Ilumatobacteraceae bacterium | reverse complement strand
AAGGTCGAGGCGGTTCACGGCACCGATCTGACGCCTTTCATCGTCGACGGCCGGGGCAAGAAGTACGCCGACCCGGGCATGGTCGGCCACAGCCACGTGGGTAAGACCCAATCGGCGGGCGCAACGGATTTCATCCTGCTCGCAGATGCCGGCGGAGGCGTCCGCCACGGCGATGTCGTCACCATCAAAGTCGGCGATCTCCAACTTCGTGGTGTGCCGGTTGAGTGACGAGAACCAACTGACCAGAGTTGCAGCGATCCATCAAATCCCACCCGCTACGCTGCGGCCATGTTTCGTCGAGTAGCTCTGGTCGTTGTCGCCGTCACCCTGGTCGCGTGCAGCAACTGCGACAACAAGTGCACCCAGGGCATCACGTTCTTGGTGTCCAACGTTGCAGGGGCGCTGGCCCGAGGTAGCAGCGAGCCGTTGACGATCTGCTTCGACGGGACGTGCCACGACGTCAAGATCACGCGAGCCAACGCCGGCGGATCCGTCTTCCTGCCGTTCACAGGTGTCGGCAACAAGGCGGATCACGATCTCACCGTCACCGGCACGGGTTCGTTCAAAGGCGAATACCACGGTCCCGTCGCCAGCTACTCCCAAGAGCCCGGTGGCGGCTGCAAGACCTGTGCGCTCGCAACGGTGAAGATCGGTGCTGACGGCACGCTGACGCCCGGCGTCGTGGCGATTCCGGCTTCGACAACAACATCGGTCGTCGCGCCAACAGCGACCGTCGCAGCGCCCTGACCGGATCCGGTCATGACAAGCCGCCAGCGTGATTCGTGATCTGCGTGTGAGGCGGTGGCGCAGCGCGGTTGCCGGCGCAGTCCTCGCGTTCGTCGCCCTTCCGGTGTCGCTGGTCTCTGCTCACGCCTCGTTCGTGCAATCCACTCCCGTCGACGGGTCGGTGCTTGCCAGATCGCCCGCCGCAGTCGAACTTCATTTCACCGAACCTGTTCTGATCGAGGCCAGCACCGTTCGGTTGGTGCACCTCGGCGCGCAGGGCGATCAGGCCCTCCAACTGACGTCGGCCGACGCCGGCACGACAGTGCTCGCCGCGTTGCCGAAGTTGGCCCGCGGCGCGTACATCCTGCGTTACGTCGTGATCGACCCGGCCGACCTCCACAAGACCGTCGGGTCCATCTCGTTCGGCATCGGGGTCGCCGCGCCGCCCTCGGAATCCGGCGAGCAGGTCGACGGATCGTGGTTCTCCATCGGTCTTCGAGTCGTGTCCGATGCGGCGACGCTGCTCACCGTGGGCGCGGTCATCCTGTGCGGGTTGTTGGTGCGGCGCGGACGACGGGACCTCGACCACGTCACCCGGCTCGCAGTTGTCACCATGTCTGTGGTCGCCGTTGGATGGCTCGCGCTGTTGATAGCCGACGCCGCGACCGTCGGGTTCGGCCACGTTCGATGGGGGAGCCTGCTGTTGCAGAGCGATCCCGGCCGGCGTGCCCTCGTGGGGCTGCAGCTCGCACTCGGCATGTGGTGGACCGTTCGGATGCTGCTTCGAGCCGGTAACGAGTCAGCTCGAAGATTTGTCGTCGGCATCCTCGAGGTGATCGCCGCGGCAGTCGTCCTCGCTTCTGCGTACGGAGGCCACGCCGGAATCGGTGGCTCGTTCCTCGTCGGCGTCATCCTGCGCGCCGTGCATCTCGGCTCGCTGTGCATGTGGATCGGGACGCTCGCAGTGATGTGGGGGCTGAACAGGCGTGATCGCTCACTCGCCGACATGTGGCCGTCGGTCAGCATGCTCGCCACGATCGGCCTGGCAATCACCGGGGCGAGCGGGCTGCTGTTGAGTGGTCGCGTGGCCTCGTCGGTCACGGCGTTGCTGGGAACCACGTATGGCCAGCGAATCGTCATCAAAGCCGGCCTGCTCGTCGTGCTGGCCGTCCTCGGTGCATTCGCCGCCCGTCGTGTTCAACGGGGCGGCGAGCCTCGCCGGGTTGTCGTGGAGTTGGGCGTTGCCGGGCTCGCCATCGTGATCGCCGCCTTGCTCGCCAGTTCGGCCCCGGCCCGTGGCCCGCAGTTCACACCACAACCCCAGTCCCGGCCCCAGGTGGTCACCTCGGATCTGCTGGATCTGACGGTGAGCGCCTCGTTGGAACCGGCGCGACCGGGCCCGAACCTGGTGCAGGTCCGTGTGCTCGAGACCCGCCGTCCTTCGCCGGGCCCTGTGGAGAACGTGACGTTTCGGATCGTCGGCGGAGACGGAGCAGTCGTGGCCGAACGTCAGGGTGTTCCAGCTTCCGGATTGCTGGAATGGACCGACATCAACGTTCCGAGTCCCGGTCTCTACCGCGTCGAAGTCGACGTCGACCGACCGGCGCGGGTCGTGTCGCCGTTCGTCGAGACGTGGAACGTCGATCCGGTACCCGTGCCTCGGGCCGAGCGGGTCGTGTCGACGCGTTCCTGGGCACCGATCGCCGCGATTTTTGCCGGCGCATGGCTGATTCTGGTGGCGGCGGGCCGGTGGGGATTGCGGCGTTCCGCAGGTCGTACTGGCGCGCTCAACCGGTCCGCCTGAAACAGCACTCGGTGCGATAGGTCATTCGGCCCAATAGGTCCCTGTTGGCTTTTCAATTCCGGGACCTCGTGGCACGATGCAACACGTCGAGGAGATGCCCCCAAAGCAGAACCTCGGATGGGCAATTCACACAGAGGGACGGTTCACAACTGAAGGCGTGAAAGCTGATCGGCGGTGAGTGTCGGAGCGAGCAGATGGGTCTTAGCGGGCCTGCTCGTGGCGGCGACACTTCACCTGCTGGTCGGGACGGAGTCTTCGGTTCGAGAATTCGATCGACGGGGTTAGCTGAGGGACGGTCGGCTAAACCCGTCGATCGATGTTCACTGTACCGGTGCCCGTCAAGCGATCCGCCGAGGGCGCCGGTCGTCCATTCGTCACTGTCTTTGGTCGAGGCGGTATCGTTGTGCGTCTTGTCCTGGTCGCGCAACGTGACCTGACACGGCGACGTGGCCGAGTGGTTCAGGCAAGGGCCTGCAAAGCCC
>JBDTYA010000347.1:0-23430 GCA_040005915.1 Ilumatobacteraceae bacterium | reverse complement strand
CGTGAGGGACCAGTCGTTCGCCGGCAACCCGGTCCCGTTGCACAAGGTGGGTGAGACATCGACCGGAATCGTCGTGCGCGGCGCGCGAATCCTTGCCACCCTCGCGCCGTTCGCCGATGAGATGACGGTCTACCCCGGGCTACCGCTGCCCGGCGACGCTACCGACAACTACGCACTCAGCTTCGCCTTGCCGATGGACACGCCAGGACTGATCTTCCTGTGCCGCGACAGCGCCGCCACGGTGGGTTCGAATCGGTTCGACCATCCGCTGTCGTCACGGTTCGACGA
Organism: Ilumatobacteraceae bacterium; assembly: GCA_040005915.1. Classification (GTDB taxonomy): domain Bacteria; phylum Actinomycetota; class Acidimicrobiia; order Acidimicrobiales; family Ilumatobacteraceae; genus JAENVT01. The sequence goes on along the minus strand of JBDTYA010000347.1, from coordinate 23,142 downwards.
GCAGGACGCGTTCGTGATCTTCGACGATGTAGAGGTGCCGCGCGAACGGGTCTTCATCGACGGAAACGTCGATGTCTACAACTCGGTGATGGGTCCGACCGCGTGGTGGGGAAACATCATGCAGCAGACCACCATCAGGGCCCTGACGAAGCTGGAGTTCGCCTACGGCCTCGCACTGCGGATGGCCGAGGCCGTCAACGACAACTCCGCTCCGACGCAGGAGATGCTCGGCGAGCTCTCGAGCTACGTCGAGGTCACCCGCAGCTCCATTCTTCTCTCCGAGGAGCATGCCTACGATCACGGCGACGGCGTGATCTTCCCCGATGGTCGCCCGATGCACCCGATGCGTTCGATGCTCGCTGTGTGGTACCCGCGAGTACGCGAGATCCTGATGTTGATCGGCAGCCACAACCTGTTGGCCACGCCGAGCCGGGCGATGTTCGACGACGAACGACTACGGCCTTTGATCGACGAGTTCGTCCACGGTGCCGACGACATCGATGCCGAGCGTCGGGCAGCGATCTATCGCTTGGCGTGGGACTTCATCGGCTCCGCGCTGGGCTCACGCAACGAGCTCTACGAGCGCAACTACCTCGCTTCGGCCAGGACCAGCCGTACGTTGCACAACCTGCTGTACAGCAACCGGCCCGCTGCCTACGCATTGGTCGATGCGATGCTGGAGCCGTAGCGCTGCCTAGCTGTTGGCCGGCGTGAAGGCGATGTAGTTGGTGTCGTCGACCAACGCTTCGGGGCCGTCCAGCGGCAGGTTCTCGAAGTGGTTCAGCGCGGCGTTGACGTCTCCCGACCAGACCTCGTCGGGAAGGTTGTACAGGCACTCGATGCCGTTGCCATCGGGGTCCTCGATGTACGCACTGTGGGTCATGCCGTGATTGCCGCGGACGCGGAACTCGACACCTTGCGCCTTCATGTAGGCGATCTGCTCGAGCCACGATTCCCTACCGGGATAGCAGACCGCGATGTGGTCGACGCCCGGCGTGTGGCCGAACATCTGCCACGGGGACTCGGGCGGGGGAGCGCTGGCGGGATCCTGCAGTTCGGCGAGCGCCAGGTCGTGGTGTCGCTCGGCGCTGCCGCGATAGAAGCGCATCTTGTAGTCGGGGAACTTGTCGCGTTCTAGCTCGGCACACTGCTCGAAGCCGAGGATGCGCGTGTAGAAATCGTGGGACTTCTCGAGGTCGCGGACGCGCAGCACCAGGTGCTGGATGTACGCCCCGCTGGATGGCCGTACCGGGCCGTCGGCGTGCTCTGCCATGTTGCAACCTCCTCGGGATCTCCTGCGATCTACCTAGCGATCCGGAACGGACAATACGGTAGTTCGGTCACGAAGGAAAGCCGTGTGTTCTGCTCGCAGGAACGCCCCCGTGCGCGTTCATCTGGTCGGGGCCGGCGTGGCTGTGATAGCAACGCATCGCAAGTTTCGTCAACCAATACTGGGGGAAGCGATGGCCAAAGAAGGCGCACTCGATGAACTGCTGGCCGAGGTGCTGTCGCGCTACGACAACTCGCCGGACCCCCGTTTGAAGGAGGTCACCACGGCGGCGATCCGCCACCTGCACGCATTCGCGCGCGAGGTCAACCTCACACGCGAGGAGTGGTTCGCGGGCATCATGTTCCTCACCCAGTGCGGCAAGATCAGTGACGACGTGCGCCAGGAGTTCATCCTGCTCAGCGACACGATGGGCGTGTCGGCTCTCATCGAGATGCTGGCCTACGACGCCAGCTCATCGAGCCTCACCGACAACACGGTGCTCGGCCCGTTCCATGCCGCCGGAGCGCCCGACCGGGCCGACGGCGAGTCGATGCTCGACGATCCCGACGACGGCGATCGGGTCGTCGTGCGCGGTGTGATCACCGACGTCGACGGCCAGCCCGTCGAAGGTGTCAGCCTCGACTGCTGGCAGAACGCCAGCAGCATGTTCTACGCCGTGCAGCAACCCGGCATCCAGAGCGAGTTCAACCTGCGTGGGATCTACTACTCGCAGCCCGATGGATCCTTCGAGATCCGCAGCATCCGCCCCGTGCCGTACCCCATCCCCAGCGATGGTCCGGCCGGCGACCTGTTGAAGAAGAACGGCCGTAATTGGTGGCGTCCGGGCCACCTGCACATCTGGGCCCGCCATCCCGGTTACAAGGATCTCATCACCCACGTCTTCGATGTCGAGAGCGATTTCCTCGATGGCGACGCGGTGTTCGGCGTGCAACGCAGCCTCATCCGCGAGTTCAAGGCCGACGACGGCGGCGAACTGGCCACCACCTTCGACATCGTCCTCGACCGCGTCTAACCCCGCCCTGCCCCGGGTTGGGCGCGGGACTGGTACTGGGGGTGCCGAGGTCGCGCCCGATGACCGAGTTGGGCGCGGGACTGGTACTGGGGGTGCCGAGGTCGCGCCCGATGAACGGGGTTGGGCGCGAGATCGGCTAGCCGCGGGCTTGTTTCAGTTGGGCGCGGAGGCCGGTCATCACGTTGCCGAGGTCGAAGCCGACGGTGATCATCCGCCAGCCGGCAGAGCGCCGCTTCTCGGCGAGGACGGCCTCGGCGTGGATCGCCGGGATCACGCCGTTGCGTTCGCAGGCGGCCTTGACTCGCTCGATCGCCTCGTTCCATTCGGCGTCGTCCTGGTCCGGCTTGGGCTCCAACCCGTAGGTGATCGAGAGGTCGGCCGGGCCGATGTACAGTGCGTCGATCCCAGGTACAGCAGCGATCTCGTCGACGTTCTGGACGGCCTGCTTGGTCTCGATCATCGGGATGCACAACACGCGCTCGTTGGCCGTCGAGAAGTAGCCCTCGCGGCCTGCTCGTGCCGATACCCCTACCGGACCCATGCTGCGACTGCCGGTCGGCGCATACCGGCAGGCGGCGACGGCAGCACGAGCTTCGTCGGCGGTGTTGACCATCGGAACGATCACCCCGTAGGCGCCGGCGTCGAGGACCCTGCCGATGATGCTCGGCTCGTTCCACGGCACGCGCACGATCGGCGTCGATTCGGTGCGTGCCATCGCGTAGAGCATGGTGACCGTGTGTTCGAAGCTCTGCAGACCGTGTTGCATGTCGATGCACACGTAGTCGTAGCCGGCGAGCGCGGCGGCCTCGGCGATCAATGGTTCACGGAAGAACAGGAAGGCGCCGAGCGCCGTCTCGCCGCGGTCCCAGACCTGGCGAAGGTGGGTGGTCATGACGTCCCCACCGTTGCCGCACCGGCCTCGGCGATGTCGCGATCCTGTTGACTCGATCCGCCGGACACCCCGATGGCGCCGACGACAGCACCATCGATGATCACCGGCACGCCGCCGGCGAAGACGACCAGTCGCGGCGTTTGGGTGAAGCCATGCACGAGCGCCGGATCCTCGGCCAGCAACGGCCACCACTTGTGCGTCGGCAACCCGTTGAACGAGCTGACGCTGTAGGCCTTGTTGAGCGCGATCTCCGCCGACAGCCGCGGCGCGCCGTCCATCCGGATCGTCACGATCGCTGCGCCAGACGGATCGCAGATCGCGATGCACACCGCGACATCCGTCGCCGTCGCTGCCGCGATCGCCGCGTGGGCAACGCGCTGCGCGGCACGCATCGACAGCGACCCCATCGGTATGACATCGCTCTCCGGCATGACGACCCCTTCGGTGTTGTATCGAGTGTTGTGGTGATCAGAACCTGATGACCGTGCGGGCGGATTCGCCGGAGGTCATCATTGCGAATCCGCGGTTGACCTCTTCGAGCGGCAGTGTGTGCGAGATCATGCCGCTGAGGTCCAGCTGACCCGAGCGCCACAGATCGGCATAGCGAGGGATGTCCTGACGCGGGTTGGTGTCGCCCATGAACACACCGACCATCTTCTTGCCGCGCCGGAAGCCGGTGACGGGCAACGCCAACTCGGCGTCGTCCGACTGGATGCCGAGGAGATAAGCCGAGCGGCCGGGTGCTGCCATGTCGAACGCCTGGCGTACCAGCGCCGGCCGACCGACGACCTCGAACACGTGGTCGGCGCCGGGGCCGGTGATGTTGCGAACAGCGGCGACGGTGTCGACTGCTGATGCGTCAACCGTGTCGGTTGCGCCGAGCTGACGGGCCCGCTCGAGCTTGTCGGGTTTTGCATCGATGGCGATGATCGTTGCGGCTCCGGCAAGCCGAGCACCCTGGATGACATTGAGCCCGACCCCCCCGCAACCGATCACGACGACCGATTCCCCAGGCTGCACATTGGCGGTGTGGAGCGCGGCACCGAGCCCGGTGACGACTGCGCAACCGAGAATGCAGGCAAGCTCCAACGGGATGTCGGCATTGACGGCGGTGACGGCGCGTTCGTCGAGCAGGATGTAGTCGGCGAGCGATCCGACGTTGGCCATCTGGCCGACACCGACACCATCGAGGGTCAGGCGTGGTCGCTCTCCCTTGGCACGTTTCGTGACACCCGGGTCGAGGCAGGCGGTGGGCTCACCGGCCAGGCAGCGGATGCACGCGCCGCAGCCCATCACCAAGCACGTCACGACGCGATCGCCGATGTGGATGTCGCGGACGTCGGGCCCAACGGCCTCGACGATCCCGGCGCCTTCATGCCCAAGGATCACCGGACGCGGACGGTTGAGCGTTCCGTCGAGGTAGTGGTAGTCGCTGTGGCACAAACCGGCCGCCACCGAGCGCATGAGTATCTCGCGACCGATCGGACCGTCGTGCTCGACATCCGCGATCTGCAGCTGGTCAGAGTCGTCGACGAGTACGGCAGCGCGCATCGCGCCGAGCGTAGGCGCGACTACTTCGCAACACGTCGTCGGCGCGGCAGGGTGTACGCCCCGGCGGCCAACGCATTGCTGAGCTGCCTGCCGGCGTTCAACATCAGGCGAACGTGATGCGACTCGTGGTCACCGAGCAGCCGCGCTGTCGGTCCTGCAGTCGAGATTGCTGCGATCACTTCGCCGTCGGGGTGCGAGCGGACCGGCACGCCGATCGACGACAGGCCCAGTTCACTTTCGTCGATGCTGATCGCATAGCCGCGCTCGCGCACCTTGGCGAGCTCGCCGACGAACATCTTCGGGATGACGATGGTGTGGCCGGTGAACGGCTTCATGCCGGCCGAGATCCGGGCCGCGGCGACCTCGGGCCGAAAGGCGGCGATGCACTTCCCTGCGCTCGAACGGTGTACCGGCGAGCGCCGTGACGCCTCGGTCGTGAACCGCAGCGAACCCACTCCCTCGACCCGCTCGATGTACAGGATGTCCCCGTCGGCCGGCACTCCCAGTTGCACGGTTTCGCCGATCGCGTTGCGAAGGTCGACGAGCAACGGCAGAGCCTGCGTGCGCAGCGCCGAACGAGCCGTCACCAGCTGCCCGTACTCGAGCAGGTGCACACCCAGCCGATACCTGCCGCTGCCGGTTCGCTCGAGTGCGCCGCGATCGACCAGCACACCGCACGTGCGGTGCATCGTGCTCTTGGTGACGCCGACACGCCGGGCCAGTTCGCTGAGGCCGATCTCGGTGTCGGCGAAGAAGGCGTCGAGGATGTCGAGAGCGATCGTCACCGAGCGCAACGCCGGCTTCGCGGCCGTGCGAGCGGGAGCGGGAGCGGTCATCGTCGATGACGATAGCGCGGCGATGCTGTTCGCCATGGACGAACGTCATGGTGGCTGAGCTGGATTCGGGATCCCGGGATGTCGGAGGATGGCGAACGAGTGTTCGTCGCTCTAGACTGAGGCGCGTGTCCGACTTCAAAGTCGTCTCCGACTACCAACCAGCAGGCGATCAGCCGCAGGCCATCGCCAAGCTGGCCGAGGGCGTTCTGCGCGGCGATCGCTTCCAGACGCTCCTCGGAATCACCGGTTCGGGCAAGAGCGCAACGATCGCGTGGACGATCCAGGAGATCCAACGCCCGACGCTGATCCTGGCTCCCAACAAGTCGCTCGCCGCGCAGCTCACGCAGGAGATGCGCGAGTTCTTCCCCGAGAACCGTGTCGAGTACTTCGTCAGTTACTACGACTACTACCAGCCCGAGGCGTACATCGCGTCCAGTGATACGTACATAGAGAAGGACTCGTCGATCAACGACGAGATCGACCGCCTTCGTCACTCGGCGACGGCCGGGTTGTTGACACGCCGCGACACGATCGTGGTCGCCTCGGTCAGCTGCATCTACGGCATGGGCAATCCCGAGGAGTACAAGGGCCAGCTCCTCGACCTCAGCGTCGGGGTCGACTACGACATGCGCAGCATCCTGCGCCGCCTCGTCGACCTGCAGTTCGACCGCAACGACCTGACCCTCGGCCGCGGCAAGTTCCGTGTGCGCGGCGACACCATCGAGGTGCATCCGTCGTACGAGGAGACCGTGCTTCGCATCGAGATGTTCGGCGACACCGTCGACCGCCTCACCATGATCGATCCGCTCACCGGCGAAACGCTCAGCGACCTGCCGCGAACACAGGTGTTCCCGGCCACGCACTACGTCGCCGGCGACGAGCGGATGCGCAAGGCCGTGATCGGGATCGAGGCCGAGCTGCAGGAGCGGCTGGCATGGTTCGAGAAGGAGGGCAAGCTGCTCGAGGCGCAACGGCTGCGCATGCGCACTCAGTACGACCTCGAGATGATCCAGGAGGTCGGCTATTGCAACGGCATCGAGAACTACTCGATGCACATCGACGGTCGGAGCCCGGGCGAGCCGCCGTTCACATTGCTCGACTACTTCCCCAAGGACTTCCTGTTGGTCATCGACGAGAGCCACGTCGCCGTCCCGCAGTTGCACGGTCAGTTCATGGGCGACCGGTCGCGAAAGGACATCCTCGTCGAGCACGGCTTCCGCCTGCCCAGCGCACGCGACAACCGGCCACTTCAGTTCGAGGAGGTGCTCGGGCGCATCAACCAGTGCGTGTTCATGTCGGCGACGCCGTCGCCGTACGAGATCCAGCACAGCCAACAGGTCGTCGAGCAGATCGTGCGACCGACAGGGCTGGTCGACCCCGAGGTCATCGTCCGGCCGACGAAGGGACAGATCGACGACCTGATCGAGATGGTCAACGATCGGGTCGTCAAGGGCGACCGCATCCTGGTCACGACGCTGACCAAGAAGATGGCAGAGGACCTCACCGAGTACCTGCTCGAACAGGGCCTGCGCGTTCGCTACCTGCACAGCAACATCGACACGATTCAACGCATCGAGATCCTCCGAGCCCTGCGGCTCGGCGAGTTCGATGTCCTGGTCGGCATCAACCTGTTGCGCGAGGGTCTCGACCTTCCCGAGGTGTCACTGGTGACCATCCTCGACGCCGACAAGGAGGGATTCCTGCGCAGCGAGACGTCGCTCATCCAGATGATCGGCCGCGCCGCGCGCAACGTCGACGGTCAGGTGGTGATGTACGCCGACAAGGTCACCGCCTCGATGCGCAAGGCCATCGACGTCACCCAGCAGCGACGTGCGCGCCAGATCGCCTACAACCTCGAGAACGGCATCGACCCGCAGACCATCCGCAAGGCCGTCGGCGACATCCTGTCGCTGCTGCGCCCCGACGATTCGTCGCCGGTTCCCGGCAAGGATCGGCGCCGCCTACGCGAGCGCGACAAGGTGAAGCGCGAGCTGAAAACACTTCCCGAGAAGGAGCTCGCCCGACTCATCCTGACCTTGGAGGAGGAGATGCACGAGGCCGCCGCCGAGCTGAAGTTCGAGTATGCGGCGCGCCTACGCGACGAGGTCAACGAGCTACGTCGAGAGCTGCGCGACGCCGGCTGAGCGTTACCAAGCCGAGACGAGGGGCGCCGACAGCACGGTGGTCATGGAGTCGGGAGGCAGTGGCAATGCGAAGAGGTAACCCTGGCCGAGGCGGCAACCCAGCCGGACCAGGCGATCGCACTGCGTCTGTGTCTCCACACCCTCGGCGATCACCTCGAGCCCGGCATCGGCGGCCATCGAGATCATCGCCTTGACGACCGCCGGCTCGCGCTCGCCATCGATGACCTGACCCGTGAAACGGCGATCCAGCTTCACTCCGCTGATCGGCAACGAGGTCAGGGTCTCGAGGCTGGCGAACCCGACACCGAAATCGTCGAGCACCAGCTTCACGCCGGCATCGGCAACCTCGGTCAGCTCGCGCAGTGTCGACGGTGAGAGCTCGAACGACTGCCGCTCGCTGAGTTCGAGCGAGATCAGCTCGAGCGGGACGTTGTGCTTCTCGGCGAGGTCGGTGACCGTCTTGCGAAGGCCCGAGGCAGGGATCGAGTCGAAGTCGAAGTTCACCGCCAGGCGCAGGTCGGGCGAGACCTTGCGGAAGTTGGCGAGATGCGACAGTCCATCATCGAGCATCCGGTGGAACAGCGAAGCGTTCAGGCCGGCGCGCTCGATGCCCGGCAGGAACTCGTAGGGCTCGCGAATTCCGCCCGTCTCGGTCTGCCAGCGGGCCAGCGCTTCGATCGCCACCACATCGCCTGTGCGCATGTCGACGATCGGCTGGAAATAGGCGCGGATCTGACCTTGGTCGAGGGCGTTGACGAGCTCGGACGTCGCTTCGTCGAAGCTGGTCGTAGCGACGCTGACGGCCGAACGGGCGGCGCAGATCGATGCCTCCGCCGCATCGAGTGCAGCACCGAGGCCGACACCCGGCAGGCGGCGGCCGACGCCGACCCACGCCGCGATCCCAGCGGCACTGAGCGTTTGGCGCAGATGGGTCTCCATCGCGGTCGCCTCGGTCGAGTTCAGGTCGACGGCCAGGACACCGAACTGCAGGCCGGTGATCCGTGCGCAGAAGTGACGAGGGTCGATCGTCGAGTTGAGGAGCTTGCCGAACTCGGCCAGCAGCTCGTCACCGGCATCGTGCCCCTCGCGCCTGTTGAGCTCGTGCAGCTCGTCGAGGCAGATCATGAACACCCACGCCTGCTCGCCGTTGCCGTTGCACCGCTCGTCGTCACGGCCGAGCTGTGTCTCCCAGGCCTGGCGGGTGGCGGTACCCGTGAGCACGTCCAGCGACGCCATGGTCTTCTCGGCGCGACGGGTCGTGGCGGCAATGGCGCCTTCGGCGCCGGCCAGGGCGCCGAGTGTGTTCGCCAGCAACGGGATCGCCGACTCGGCGTGAGCGGCCAGTTGTCCCGGGCGATCACGGCTCAACCCGATGAGGGCGCCGTACTCCGTTCCGTTGGGCAGTTCGATCGGCACGACCATCTTGGCGACGTTGGCCAGGAACCGGTCCGTCGACAGGTCGTTGGGCAGCACGCTGTTCGCCGTGATGGAGAACTGCGGGTCGACCGAGGCGATCACGATGCGCTCGTAATCGTTCGTGCGCGTCAAGAGCCAGGTGGGATATCCCGAGTGCCGCCGAAGGTGCTCGAGGGCGGCCCGGGCCGTTCGGCCCAGTGTCGCGTCAGTGTTCAGTCCGCCGTTCATGCCTTTCCTATCGGCACGATGTGACCGGAACTAGAGCAGAACGTGTGTTCGTTTTTATGCTACGTTCGGGCGACATGTACCACAGTCGCCCGACCCACCCATCTGGGTAGCCTCGCCCTAATGCCTGCAGCTGATTCCGGAAAGATCATCGTTCGCGGTGCTCGCGAGCACAACCTTCGAAATGTCAACGTCGAGCTGCCGCGCGACAAGATGATCGTGTTCACCGGGCTCTCCGGTTCGGGTAAGAGCAGCCTCGCGTTCGACACCATCTATGCCGAGGGTCAACGTCGGTACGTCGAAAGTCTCAGCGCCTACGCCCGACAGTTCCTCGGGCAGATGGACAAGCCGGATGTCGACATGATCGAGGGTTTGTCGCCGGCTATCTCCATCGATCAGAAATCGGCCAGCCGCAACCCTCGATCGACGGTCGGCACCATCACCGAGATCTACGACTACCTGCGGTTGCTTTACGCCCGCATCGGCATCCAGCACTGCCCCAGGGACGGCACGCGGTTGCAGCGCCAGACGCCGCAGCAGATCGTCGATCGCATCCTGCTGCTGGCCGACGGTACCCGCTTCCAAGTTCTGTCGCCGGTCGTCCGCGGTCGCAAGGGCGACTACGACACGCTGCTCGAAGACCTTGCGGGTCAGGGTTACGTCCGCGCTCGGGTCGACGGCGAGGTCGTCGACATCGCCGAGTTCCTCAAGCGCGACGAACGCCTGGCTCGCTACGAGCAGCACAAGATCGAGGTCATCATCGACCGACTGGTTCGACGCGACGGCATCGAGCGACGGTTGACCGATTCGCTCGAGACTGCGCTGAAGCTGGCCGATGGTGTTGCCGAGGTCGAACTGATGCCGGCCGACGGCAGCGAGACCGAGATCCTCACATTCAGCCAACACCTCGCCTGCCCGACGTGCGGAACGAGCTACGACGAGCCGGCGCCGCGCAACTTTTCGTTCAACTCGCCTTATGGCGCTTGCGAGGCGTGTGACGGTCTGGGCACGACGTTCGAGGTCGACCCCGAATTGATCATCCCCGATCCCGACCAGTCGATCAACGGCGGCGCGATCGCGCCGTGGCGGACATCCAACACCCAGTACTTCACGCGCATGCTCGAGGCGGTCGCCGAGGTCTACAAGCTCGATCTCGACGCTCCATATCGAACCTTCACGGCCAAGCAGCAAAAGGTCGTGCTGCACGGTGTGGAGGGCAACCTGAAGGTCAAGTACAAGAACCGCTACGGCCGCACGCGCGAATACTCGACGGCGTACGAGGGTGTCATCCCGTGGCTCAACCGTCGCCGAACCAGCGCCGAGAGCGACTGGTCGCGCGAGCAGTACGAGGGCTACATGCGCGAGGTGCCGTGCACGGCGTGCGGCGGCGCTCGACTGAAACCGGCTTCACTGGCGGTCACCGTCAACGACCTCAACATCGCCGAGGTCTGCAACATGGCCATCGGCGAGTCCGCCAAGTTCCTCGCGGCGCTGGAGCTCAGCGAACGCGATCGCCTCATTGCCGAACGGGTGACGAAAGAGATCAACGCCCGGCTGGGCTTCCTGCTCGACGTCGGCCTTGATTACCTCAGCCTGTCCCGCTACGCCGCCACGCTGGCGGGTGGTGAGGCACAGCGAATACGCCTGGCCAGTCAGATCGGCTCGGGGCTCGTCGGCACGTTGTACGTGCTCGACGAACCGTCCATCGGTCTCCATCAGCGCGACAACCGACGGCTGATCGAGACATTGCTGCGACTCCGCGATCTCGGCAACACGGTGCTCGTGGTCGAACACGACGAGGAGACCATCCGCGAGGCCGACTGGATCGTCGACATCGGGCCCGGCGCCGGCGAACACGGCGGCGACGTGGTCTACAGCGGCCCGGTGAAGGGAATCACGAAGGTCAAGGAGTCGATCACCGGGCAGTACCTGTCGGGGAAGAAGTCCATCCCTGTACCCCAGCAGCGGCGTCAACCCGGCCTCGAATGGCTCGAGATCAAGGGAGCGCGCGAGCACAACTTGCGTGACATCGACGTACGGATCCCATTGGGGTGCTTCGTCGCCATCACCGGCGTCAGCGGCAGTGGCAAGAGCACCCTGGTACGCGACATCTTGCTGCCGGTGCTCATGCAGCGGATCTACCGCTCCAAGACCGCTGCCGGCAAGCACAAGAAGATCGAGGGCATCGACATGCTCGACAAGGTCATCGACATGGACCAGTCACCCATCGGTCGTACGCCGCGTTCCAACCCGGCGACGTACACCGGCGTGTTCGACAACATCCGCAAGCTGTTCGCGACCACCGCCGAGGCGAAGGTCCGCGGGTACATGCCCGGGCGGTTCAGCTTCAACGTGCCGGGCGGGCGCTGCGAGGCGTGCTCGGGCGATGGGAACATCAAGATCGAGATGCACTTCCTACCCGACGTCTATGTGCCGTGCGAGGTGTGCAAGGGTGCCCGCTACAACCGCGACACGCTCGACATCGCCTTCAAGGGCAAGAACATCGCCGAGGTGCTCGACATGCCGGTGTCCGAGGCTGTCGGGTTCTTCGCCAACCAGCCGGCGATCGGTCGCTACATGCAGACACTGCTCGATGTAGGGCTCGGCTACGTGCGGCTCGGCCAGCCGGCGCCGACGTTGTCGGGTGGCGAGGCGCAGCGAGTCAAGTTGGCATCCGAACTGGCCAAGCGGTCGACGGGTCACACGATCTACCTCCTCGACGAGCCGACCACAGGGTTGCACTTCGACGACACCCGCCGGCTGCTCACCGTGCTGTCGAGACTGGTCGACCAGGGCAACACCGTGTTGATCATCGAGCACAACCTCGACGTGATCAAGACCGCAGACTGGCTGGTCGACCTGGGGCCCGAAGGCGGCAGCGGGGGCGGGCTGATCGTTGCTCAAGGAAGCCCCGAAGACGTCGCTGCGGTCGACGCAAGTCACACCGGACGATTCCTGCGACCTCTGCTATGAGCCGTCGCGGGGTTGCCGCGATGCGCTAGACCACACCGGTGCGAGTCAGCGAGACCACGGTATTCGACCAGCCGGCGCTGCAGCGGCGCACCATCATGACGCTGCGGTTGGCGCAGGTCCCGGGGCAGGCCGCCATCGCCGGCGTCGTCGCAGTGCTGGCCCTGTTCGTCGGCGACCTGCTGGGCGACGACCGCTTGGCAGGCTCTGGCAACGCCGCGTTCACGTTCGGATCAGCATTGATGGCCCCGTCGTTCGCAGCATTCAGTCGGCGACGCGGGCGACGTCCGGCGCTGGTGACGGCGTTGGTGATCGGCGCCTGCGGTGCCGCTGTCGCCGCGTTCGGCGGGCAGATGCGATGGGTCTGGTTGCTGCTCGTCGGGATGGTGATGTTCGGTGGAGCCCAGACCGCGTCGCTGCAGGGCCGATTCGTCGCAGCCGACCTCGCCGAGCCTGGCGAAGGTCCGCGATCGATCGCAGCCGTCGTGTGGATCGGCACTCTCGGGGCGGTCTTCGGGCCAGTCCTGACGCCTCAGTGGAAGCGACTCGCGCCGTTCCTCGGGATGGATGCCAGAGTCGGGCCGATCGCGTTCGCAGCCGTGCTGTCGCTCGGTGCCGCTGCCGTCATCTGGTTTCGCTTGCGCCCCGACCCGCTCGCGGTGATCGGTGGGATCGACCCGACGGCCAGTCGCGCGCAGCCGATCAAGTCGGTCAAGCGATCGTTGGTCGTCGCCAGGCGCGAGCCGATGGTGCAACTCGGTCTGGCATCCATGATCGTCGTCCAGTCGTCGATGGTGGCCGTGATGACGATGACCCCGCCACACATGCGCGACCATCATCAAGGAGGATCATCCTCGTATGTCGTCGCCGTGCACATCGCCGGCATGTACGGGCTTGCCCCGTGGGTCGGCCGGTTCGTGGAGCGTGTCCGCCCGGACCGCGCCGTCGTGGTTGCCGGCATCGTGCTTGCCTGCGGCACGGCGGGCACTGTGCTCGCGGGCTACCACCGTCCGCTGATCTTCGTCGGTCTGTTCCTGCTCGGCCTCGGCTGGAACATCGGGCTGATCGCCGGGAGCTCACTGGTGACCAGCTCGGTAGCGAGCAGCGAGCGCGTCGAGCTGCAGGGCACGGCTGATCTGCTGATGAGCTTCTGTGGCGGGTGCGCCGCGTTCGGCTCCGGGTTCATCAAGAAGGCTTGGGGCTTCCACCTGCTGGCCAACGGCACCAGTGTCGCGGCATTGACCCTGGCCGTCTTCGCAGGCTGGATGATCTCTCGACCTGTCGGCCCCCACTACGCGTAGGTGAGCGCCCTTGCTCGTCGCGGCACGCGCTGCGATCTGGGATTCGTCAACTGCCGCGCAGTCGCTTGCTCAACGCGTTGAGGCGTTCCTTCTCCGACTTGCTGAGCGAGTTCATGCCGGTGGCACTGATCTTGTCGAGCAGGTTGTCGAGCTCGTTTTGATCCGACACGAGGTTGTTGGCACCGGCCCATGGTCCGGCAACCACCGCTGGTCGGCGGCTGCGCTTGGGCTCCCGGCGGCGGTGCGGCACCCCGATCTTGGGGATCCACGGGAACCCTTCGAGCATGCCCACGGCTCGCGCCGCGAGGGCGCCGACGACGAGCGAGACGATGAAGAACAACAGGTGACGGCCGGCTCGATCGCCGGCGAGTTGCAGCACTTCGGCGGCGACGTACACCGCGCCCAGGACCCATGCCGGGATGCCGAAGAAGAACCGCACGTTGGGGTACTCGGCGATGTACGTCAGCAGCACCACCAGTTGCACGGTGTGAACGCCGGCCTGCGGCAGATCCAACGCCGTGCCGACGAGGCCCGGGATGAGGATGATCATCATCAAGAACCATCCGAAACGGGCCCGACCGACCTGCTCCTCGAGGCGGCCGCCGAAGTACCAGAGCACGGCGATCGAGATGATGACCCACAACAGTTCTTGATCGAGCCCGTTGGCCAACGGCCACGTGACGATGCGCCACACCTGACCGGAGGTGATCTCGTCGGGGATCAGTGCCAGGCGGATGAGTGTGGTCTTGTCGACCGCGTACACGAGCACCGATACGACGCACATCAGGGCCAGCAGCGCGGCGGATCCGATGTCGAACCTACCGACGCGGAACCATGGATCGTTGGGCCCCCGACGGTTGGGTTTGGAATAGGCAAATCGACCGGCCACGGGCCAAACCCTACCGCGACTCGGGCGTCCCGAGGCCTAGCCCTGTTATCGCCGTAACCTCAAGATCGATGGTCCAACGCCCGCCGGCCGGCTCGATCCCCGATACTCCGGGGTCGTACCAGTTCAAGGATTCGCTCGGTCGCGTGATCTACGTCGGCAAGGCGTCGAGCCTTCGTCAGCGCCTCTCCAACTACTTCCAGGATCCGCGCAACATGCATCCGCGAACCGCCCAGATGGTGGCGACGGCGGCGTCCGTGGAGTGGATCGAGGTGCGCAACGAGGTCGAGGCGCTGATGCTCGAGTACAGCCTCATCAAGCAGCACCGCCCACGTTTCAACATCCGGCTCCGTGACGACAAGAGCTACCCCTTCCTCGCGGTCACGCTCGACGAGCAGTACCCGCGGGCCCTGGTGATGCGCGGCCGCAAGCGCAAGGGGACGAAGTACTTCGGACCGTACGCGCATGCGTATGCGATCCGCGACACGCTCGACCTGTTGCTGCGCAGCTTCCCGATCCGCACGTGCAGCCCAGGCAAGTTCAACGAGCACCAGCGACTGGGCCGGCCGTGCCTGTTGTTCCACATCGAGAAATGCAGTGGTCCGTGCGTCGGCGAGATCGACGAGCCCGACTATCGACAGTTGGTCACCGAACTGTGCGACTTCCTGGAGGGTGACACCGACGACATCCTCAAGCGACTCGACGCCGAGATGCGTGCCGCGTCCAACGCGATGGAGTACGAGCGCGCTGCCCGTGTTCGCGACCGGCTCGCGGCCGTTCATCGGGCCATCGAGAAACAGCAGATGGTCGCCGATCGCAACGAGGACATCGATGTGATCGGGCTCGCCGACGACGATCTCGAGGCGGCCGTGCAGATCTTCTACGTCCGCAGGGGCCGGGTCGTCGGTCGCAAGGGCTTCGTCGTCGACAAGGTCGAGGCGTTGAGCCCCGGCGGTCTCATCGATCGCATCCTCGAGGAGCTCTACGGCGACGAGCCCCCGAACGGTGTGCCGAAGCAGGTGCTCGTGCCGATCGAACCAGACGACCTGTCGACGTACGAGGAGTGGCTCACACTGATGCGCGGCTCGAAGGTGCAGATCCGCGTGCCGATGCGCGGCGACAAGCGCAATCTGCACGAGACGGTGACGCGCAACGCCAAGGAAGAGTTCATGCGTCATCGGCTCCGGCGGGCCGGCGATCACAACGCCCGCAGCCGAGCACTGACCCAGTTGCAGGACCTCCTGGCGCTGCCCGAGGCCCCACTGCGAATCGAGTGCTACGACATGGCGCACCTTCAGGGCAGCGACTACGTGGGTTCGATGGTGGTGCTCGAGGACGGTCTGCCCAACAAGCGGGAGTATCGACGGTTCAAGGTGCGCGATGTGCCCGGCAATGACGACTACGCGGCAATGGAGGAGGTGTTGACCCGCCGGCTGACCGCATACCTCGAGGAGCGTGATCGTCCGTTGACGGAGGCGGGTCAGCGGCCCGGCAAGTTCTCCTATCCTCCGCAGTTGCTGCTCGTCGACGGCGGCAAGGGTCAGCTCGCCGTCGCCGAGCGGGTCGTGCGTTCGCTGGGCCTGTACGACGAGATCCCCGTCGCATCACTGGCCAAGCGGTTCGAAGAGGTCTACACACCCGGTCGCAGCGAACCTGTCGAGGTTCCGAGAGGTAGCGAGGCGCTGTTCATGCTGCAGCGGATCCGCGACGAAGCCCACCGATTCGCCAACACGTTCCACCGCGAACTGCGCGGCAAGCGGATGACGGCCAGCGCGCTCGACGGCATTCCCGGCCTGGGCGAGGCACGCAGGAAGAAGCTGGTCCAGGTGATGGGCGGCGTCACGTCCGTCAAGAAGGCCTCCCTCGACGAATTGAAGTCGCAGTCGTTCCTACCCGACGCGGTCGCGGAAGCCGTGTACAACAAATTTCACCAAGCGACCACGTCTCCATCGTCACCGTCCTCGTCGTAGCCGGACGGCCGCTTCGGTTGGCGGAACTCCCTGAGCATTCGCTCGCCCTTGCGTTCCTCGGCGAGATAGCGGTTGCGGGCAACGACGTGTGGCGGCATTCGGGGTGGCGCACTCTTGAATCGGAGACGCGCCGACTGGCGGGTGACACCGAGCAGCCGGCCGATTTTCCCCCAGTCGTAGCCCTCGCGCCTCGCCAGAGCGACCGATCGCTCGGTCAGCCAAGCGATCTCCCGCTTCAGTTGCAGTGAGGCGATCAGCGCACCCTTTGGATCGTCGCCGAGGGCGCGATCGATCATCCCGACCAGCTCATCCCTGACCCGACTGCTCACGATTCCTCCACTCGAATTCGGTGGGGAAGCCGTGGCGTGGACCGTATCGGATGCCCAGCTCGATCGTCGCCCCGACGCGACACCTTGGAGCGCTGCTCCCTGTGTAACAAATCCTGCGACGACAGCATGCGCTGTCGGTGCGGTAGTGCAGGTTGTCGAGGAACAAAAGCCAATAGGTCTCCCGTCCGGTAGGTCTCCCGTCCGGCAACTCTCGCCAAGGGCGGCGTCGACCGTACGATCGATGCGTGAGCGACGAGAGTTTGTGGGAAACCCACGCGGCCTGGTGGATCGAGGGGTTCACCGACGGCGCCGACCCCGAATACGAGGAGCAGATCCTGCCGCTCGCTGCGGCCGAGCTCGCCGGCGCGGAGCGGGTGCTCGACGTCGGCTGCGGCGATGGGCAGATCAGCAGGCTCGCCGCGGGTTTCGGCGCAGACGTCATCGGGATCGATCCGACGTGGAACTGCGTCAGCGTCGCGGCGCAACGCGGCGGGGCGTCGTTCGCCAGGGGAGAGGCGGCCGCGTTGCCGTTCGCCGATGCAAGCTTCGACGCGGTCGTCGCCTGCCTCGTGTTCGAACACATCCGCGATGTCGACGACGCGATCGCCGAGGTCGCACGAGTTCTCGAACCGGGCGGGCGTTTCTGCTTCTTTCTCAACCACCCGTTGTTGCAGACACCGAACAGCGGTTGGATCGACGACTACGTGCTCGACCCGCCGGAGCAGTACTGGCGGATCGGGGCGTACCTGGTAGAGCAGGAGAGCGACGAGGAGGTGGAGAAGGACGTGTTCATCCCGTTCATCCACAGACCGCTCAGCCGCTACGTCAACACGCTCGCCGAGAACGGCTTGCTGATCGAGCGGATGCTCGAGCCGGCGCCGCCCGACGGCTTCCTCGCGATCGCCAGCGAATACCTCGACGCCGCGACCATCCCGCGATTGCTGTATCTCCGAACTCGCAAGTCCTAGGCAATACGATCGTCGGTAGTGGCCGACATCGTGCTGATCACCGGGTTGTCCGGCGCCGGGCGTTCGGGTGCCGCTGCCGTACTGGAGGACCTGGGCTGGTATGTCATCGACAACCTCCCGACATCGCTCGTCGACACGATCGTCGAACTGGCCAGCAAGCCGGGTAGCGACATCGAACGTCTGGCGTTGGTGTCGGGTCGGCAACACATCGACGTGCTGCCGAAGGTCGCATCGTTGCGCGGCGACGGACACCGAGTGCGCATCGTGTTCCTCGACGCGACCACTCCAGAACTCGTGAGGCGCTACGACTCGTCGCGACGCAAGCATCCGCTCGACGCGGAGGCCGATGGCCTCGTCGAAGCGATCGAGTTGGAGCGTTCCCTGCTCGACCCGGTGCGCAGCGCCGCCGACCTCGTGATCGACACGACCGAGTTGAACATCCACCAGCTCAAGGCGAAGTTGATCGCCGCCTTCGACCAAGCCGGCGATGGACAACGACTGCAGATCGCGGTCGAGAGCTTCGGCTTCAAGTACGGGTTGCCGTTGGACGCCGACATCGTGATGGACGTCCGATTCCTCCCGAACCCGCATTGGGAAGAGGCCCTCCGCCCGCTCACGGGTCATGATCCGGCCGTGCGCGACTTCGTGTTGGAGCGCTCTCACGCATCGCATTTCCTCGACGATTTCGAGGCGATGATGGTCACACTCGTGCCCGCATACGAAGCAGAGGGCAAGACCTACCTGACGATCGCGATGGGCTGTACCGGTGGTCGTCACCGCAGCGTCGCCGTCGCCGAGGACCTGGCCGCTCGCTTGCGGGCTCGTGGCATCGCCGTGACAACCGGCCATCGCGACATCGCCCGCTGAGCAACTATCCTCGGACTTCCGTTCTGTGAAAGCTCGTGAAAGGGAACCTCGCGCATGACCGTCCGTGTCGGTATCAATGGCTTTGGTCGAATCGGCCGCAACTTCTTCCGTGCCGCCAAGCAACGCGGCGTCGATATCGACTTCGTCGCCGTCAACGATCTCGGCTCGCTCGACACGATGGCGCATTTGTTGAAGTACGACTCGGTGCTCGGCGTGCTGCCCAACACCATCAAGTCGCACAAGGACGGCATCTCCGTCGACGGCGATGTGCTGAGGGTGTTGTCTGTTCGTGATCCCAAGGAGCTCCCGTGGGGCGACCTCGGCGTCGATCTGGTCATCGAGTCGACCGGCATCTTCACCACGCGCGAAACCGCGGCGTACCACCTCGAGGGTGGCGCACCGCTGGTGATCGTCTCGGCCCCTTGCGACGGCGCCGATGCGACCTTGGTGTACGGCGTCAACCACAAGGACTTCGACTTCAAGACCGACAAGGTCATCTCCAACGCCAGCTGCACAACCAACTGCTTTGTGCCGTTGGTCAAGGTGCTCGACGACAACTTCGGGGTCGAGCAGGGGCTGATGCAGACCGTGCACGCCTACACCGGCGACCAGATGCTCGTCGACGGTCCGCACAAAGACCTGCGTCGCGCCCGCGGCGCGGCAATCAACATCATCCCCACGTCGACGGGCGCCGCACGCGCCACCAGCCTGGTGCTGACGTCGATGAAGGGCAAGCTCGACGGCACCTCGTTGCGCGTGCCGGTGCCAACGGGCTCGATCGTCGACTTCACCGCCAACCTCACCGGGGCGGCCTCGGTCGGGCAGATCAATGCGGCCTTCAAGAAGGCCGCCAACAGCGGTCCGCTGAAGGGGATCCTGCGCTACTGCGACGATCCCATCGTCTCCAGCGACATCGTCACCGACCCACACAGCTGCATCTTCGACGCCGGCCTGACCATGAGCATGGGCACGATGGTCAAGGTGTTGGCGTGGTACGACAACGAATGGGGTTACAGCAACCGCCTGGTCGACACGGCGCTGTACGCCGGCGGCAAGATCCCCAAGAAAAAGAGATGAGCCACATCCCGACCCTCGCCGATCTCGGTGACGTCGGCGGTAAACGAGTTCTGGTCCGCACCGATTTCAACGTGCCGATCGACAACGGCACAATCGTCGACGACTTCCGGATCCGCGCTGCTCTCCCGACGATCGAATGGCTGACCAGCCGCGGCGCTCACGTCGTGTGTGCCTCGCATCTCGGCCGGCCGAAGGGCCAACCGAATCCGAAGTATTCGATGGAGCCGGTCCGCCGCCGGCTCGCCGAGTTGGCGCCCGGTGTGGAGCTGCTCGAGAACCTCCGCTTCGATCCGGGTGAGGAGGGCAACGACCCGCGGTTCGTCGCCCGATTGGTCGAGGGCATCGACGCCTACGTCGACGATGCGTTCGGCGCCTGTCATCGCGCCCACGCATCGATCATGGGGCCGCCGCGCACGCTCCCTTCGGCGATGGGACTGCTGATGCAGAAAGAGGTCGACGTGCTACTGGGGCTGCGCAACAACCCGAAGCGTCCGTTCGTCGCAGTGCTCGGTGGCGCCAAGGTCAGCGACAAGCTCGGCGTCGTCGAGGCGCTTCTGCAGATCGTCGACGAGCTCGTGATCGGCGGGGCGATGTGCTTCACCTTCCTGGCCGCTCTCGGCCACCGCATCGGTGACTCCTTGTGGGAGCCCGATCAGATCGAGACGTGTCGGCGCCTGCTCGCCGGCTCGGCCTCTGGCGGTAAGACCATCCATCTCCCGGAGGATCTCGTCGGCATCGACGCCAACGGCAACTTCGCGACGTTCGGCGTCAACCTCCCCGAGGGCAGCAGGGGGCTCGACATCGGGCCGGGCACGGCGGCGGTGTTCAGCGACGTGATCATGGATGCACGCACGGTCTTCTGGAACGGACCGATGGGCATGTACGAGGACGCTCGCTTCGCGGCCGGCACGCGCACGGTCGCTCAGGCGATGGCCGACACCAAGGCCTTCACCGTCGTGGGGGGCGGCGACAGCGCTGCCGCTCTTGCCCAGTTCGGTCTCGACGACGAGGTCGACCACGTCTCGACGGGTGGCGGCGCATCGTTGGAGCTGCTCGAGTACGGCGACCTCCCCGGGCTCGAGGCGTTACGAGGAGCACCTGATGCGTAGGCCGTTGATCTCCGCTAACTGGAAGATGAACCAGAACCACTTCGAGGCCATTCAGTGCGTGCAGAAGCTTGCGTACATGGTGACGAAGGACGACCTCGAACATGTCGACGTCAGCATCCATCCGCCGTTCACCGACATTCGAAGCGTGCAGACCGTGATCGACATCGACAAGCTGCTGTTCGCCGTCGGCGCGCAGAACTGCCACTGGGAAGACAAGGGTGCGTTCACCGGCGAGGTGTCGCCTGCGTTCCTCGCCAAGCTCAACGTGCAGTACGTGATCGTCGGTCACAGCGAACGTCGCCAGTTGTTCGGCGAGACCGATGCCGATGTGGCCAAGAAGATCGTCGCAGTACAACGGCACTCGATGACGCCGATCGTATGCGTGGGCGAGACGTTCGAGGAGCGCGAAGCGGGCGAGACCGCCACCAAGGTGGTCGCTCAGATCCGAGCGGCGTTCGCAGGCCTGAAGGCCGACAATATCGGCGCGCTGGTGGTGGCCTACGAGCCGATCTGGGCCATCGGCACCGGCCGCACGGCCACGTCGGACGATGCCCAGCAGGTGTGTGCGACCATTCGATCGTGCATCGCCGAGCTCGCCGGCTCTCAGGCCGCCGCCGACGTGCGCATCCAGTACGGCGGGAGCGTGAAATCGTCGAGCATCGCCGAGCTGATCGCCCAGGCCGACATCGACGGCGCATTGGTGGGCGGCGCCAGCCTCGACCCTGACGAATTCGCTCGGATCTGCAAGCTCGGCAGCTAGCCGATAGAAGGCCATGGCGAAGCGGTGGTTGGAATTTTCGGCCCGGATTTTCGGCCCATCGGAACGGAGGGGCTACCGGTCGGTAAGTAAGGGTGCTATGTTGTCGTGCGCTTGCTCTGATCGGGGAGGACGGAGTGAGAGTGTGGTCAATCTTCCCGACAAGCGTCCCGCTTGCCTTGTCGATCGACCGAGACCCACCTCCCTCCGTTCACATAGGAGGAACACCACGTGAGGATCACGAAACGTAGCTCTCGCTACGCAGCCCTGGCTGTCGGTTTGGCTTTCATCGCTGTCTCTTGTGGTAGCGATTCGACCAGCTCGAACGCCACTACAGCTGCAAGCGCGGGAGCCACGACCCCCGCAGCAACCGACACCACCGCAGTCGCGGCGCCCGAGACAACCGCTGGTGGCACTGAGACCACTGCGGCATCCACCGGTGGCGCGGCAATGACATTGACGATGGAGATCAACCCCAAAGCCGTCTGGGATGACGGCTCGAAGATCAACTTCGGCGACTTCGAGTGCACGATGAACGCCATCTTGAAGACGCCGGGCTCGTTGAGCACCACCGGCTACGACAAGATCACGTCGCTCGAGCAGGGCAAGGACGACCACGAGGTCATCGCCAAGTTCTCCGAGGTCTACGCGCCATACAAGAACCTGTTCTCCGGCATCCTCAAGAAGGCCGCCGTCAAGGACTGCAACGACGTCTCGGCCGACTTCGCCGACAACATCCCGTTCTCGGCGCGACCGTACAAGATCGCATCGTGGAGCCTCGACCAGCTGGTCCTCGCCAAGAACGACAACTACTTCGGTGACGACAAGGCCACGGTCGACAAGGTCGTCATGGTCCCGAAGGCCGACAGCGACACCGAGATCGCCTCGTTGGTTTCCGGCGAGGCCGACTTCATCTTCCCCCAGGCGTACGCCGGCATCGCCGACGCCCTGGCCGACCCCAACATCAAGACCACACCTGGTTACGGCACGAACTACGAAGGCCTGTACTTCCAGGAAGGCGCTGATTGCGTGGCCGACGCCAGCCGCTCGTGCGCATTCAAGGATGCTGACTTCCGTCATGCGTTCGCCAAGTCGATCGACCGCAACTTGATCCTCTCCAACATCTACGATCCGATCTTCCCGGGTGGCCCACTGCTGAACTGTGGCCTCTGGGTTCCGACCATCGGCCCGTGGTGCGATCAGTCGATCTTCGGCGGCGCCGATGGCAAGGACAGCTACTTCGACGCCAAGGCCGCCGACACCATCTTGGGTGGCGCTGGTTGGGCCAAGGATGCCAATGGCATGTGGGCGAAGGGCGGCGTTGTGCCGGAAGTCCACTGGGTCATCAACTCCGGCAACACTCGCCGTGAGTCGACGCAGGCCCTGTTGATCCCGGAGATGAAGGCAGCCGGCTTCAACATCCTCGCCGACAACTGCGACGCAGCCTGCTACTTCCAGCAGCGCCTGCCAGCACTCGAGTACGACATGGCCATGTACATCAACACCGCCAGCCCCGATCCCACCGTCACCGGAATCATGGC
>JBDTYA010000346.1:0-3495 GCA_040005915.1 Ilumatobacteraceae bacterium | reverse complement strand
GTCATCAACGAGATGACCCTGTCGGTGCCGACGTTGAAGACCGACGAAGTGGGCGTACGTCCCCCGGTCAATGCCGACGAGTTGGAGGACCTGGTATCGGTGCTGTCGAAGCCCGATCCTCGGGTGCCGTCCAACTGGAGCCGACGCTTCAAGAATCACCAGGAAAAGCTGAAGAGCGGCGACGTGTACCAGGTCGCCGAAGTCGTCCGGAACCTCGCCGCGCGCAACCGCGATGCGTCGCTGTCGGCCGCCGAGCGCACGATGTACGACCGGGCCCGCATCAACCTCATCAGCGAGATCGCCCCGGCCCTCAAAGTCAGCGCAGAGGACGCCGAGAAGTACCTCGACGAGGCGCTGGCAAAAGGCGTTCTGAAGCCGGCCAAGGAAGTCAAGAAGAAGGCCTGAGCCAGGCCGCTGCGCGTCATCGGACGC
Organism: Ilumatobacteraceae bacterium; assembly: GCA_040005915.1. Lineage (GTDB taxonomy): Bacteria > Actinomycetota > Acidimicrobiia > Acidimicrobiales > Ilumatobacteraceae > JAENVT01. The sequence goes on along the minus strand of JBDTYA010000346.1, from coordinate 3,063 downwards.
GCGGCATCACGATGAATGGCCAAGGCGAGGGCACCTCGCCGACTGGCACCTCGATCACGACCGGGCCATCGTGGGCCATCGCAGTCCGCAAGGCGTCGCCGAGCTCGTGCGGGTTGCCGGCACGCAGGCCGAGGCATCCGAAGCTTTCGGCGAACGCGACGATGTCGGGATTGACGAGCGTCGATGCGATGGTTCGTTCGATGCCGAACCGCTCCTGCTGGATGCGGCGGACGTTGCCGAACGCGTTGTCGTTGAACACGATCGTGATCGCGGCGATGTGATGTTGCACGGCACTGGCCAGTTCGGTGGCGGTGAACAGGAAGCCACCGTCCCCGGTGATGGTCACCACGGTGCGATCCGGCGCGCCGGCCTTGGCTCCGATGCCGGTCGCAACCGCCGCGCCGAGCGTGCCGGCGAAGCCGCTCGACAGGAACGTTCGCGGCTGGTTGAACTGGTACGCAAAATGGGCGACGAAGGTCATCTGCGTCACGTCCTCGACGATGATCGCATCGTCGGGGAGCGCTTCGCGGATCGCGGCAAGGTACGACAGCTGCGGTTCGAGGTAGGCGATGTCGTTGTAGAAGTCGGCGCGGTGGGCACGCAGTTCGGCGCGGCGATCGGGACGCTGGAGATCGGCGAGTCGCTCGACCAGCAACGGCACGACCTCTGCCGCGTCGCCGTGAATGCCGAGAGCGCCGATGCGATGCCGGTCGAGCTCGTCGGCGTCGGTGTTGATCTGGATCAGGTTCACCCCGGCACTTCCCCATTGCAGAAGTGGGAACTCGACACGCGAGCCGATCCCCAGCACCAGGTCGAAGTCGGTCCACATGCGGTGAACGAGCCCCATCGGGGCGAAGAGCGGGTCGGCCTCGTCCATCACGCCATGCCCCATTCTCCGCGTCGAGACGGGCGCCTGCAGAAGCTCGGCGAGTTGGCGTACCGCCGCCGAACAGTCCTGCGCCCCGGTGCCCACCCAGATCAGCGGGTACTGCGCGGCGCGCAGCCGCTCGGCTGCTGCGTCGATCGCGGCGAGGTCGAGGTGCGGCATGGAGCGGACCCCGGCGACGACCGTACCGGAGGCCGGCTTGGCCCAGAGGTCGGCAGGAACCTCGATGGCAACGGGCCGCGGTGTGCCGGAGACCAGTTGATCGAATGCCTCTTGGATCTGCTGCGTGGCGGTGTCGGCATCGCGGATGATCGCTGCATGCTTGGTGACCTGACGCAGCACGGCCGGCTGGTCGTCGAGCTCGTGCAGGACACGGAAGCCACGACCGAGAAGGGGCGAGTGGATCTGGCCGACGATCGCCAGTACACGCGCCCCGCCTCCGCAGGCGCTCGACAATCCCGCTGACGCGTTCAGCAATCCGGGCCCGGGCACGACGCACATCGCCGTGGGGCGACCAGTCGCCTGCGCGGCGCCCATCGCCATGTACGCACAGCCCTGTTCATGGCGGGTGACGATCACCTCGAGCCAGTCGCGGGCGTCGACGACCGCATCGAAGAAGGGGTCGTTCTGCACGCCTGGGAGGCAGAACAGCTGCCGTATCCCGGTGGCCTTCATGCCGTCGAGGATGTGTTGGGCGATCGTTCGGTCTCCGTCTCGGGGCATCGCCCGATCGTAACTACAGTGCAACGCCATGACCGGACGAACCGAAGTGAGCCGTGACCAACTGGAGAGCGACATCCGTGGCGGTGAGATCGACACGGTGCTGATGGTCTTCCCTGATCTCCAAGGTCGCCTGACCGGAAAGCGCACAACGGGGCGGTTCTTCCTCGAGTCGGTCGCCGACGGCGGCACCGAGAACTGCGACTACCTCATCGCCTGCGACATGGACAACAATCCAGTGCCGGGCTACAAGTTCACCAGTTACGAGCAGGGCTACGGCGACATGCTGGCGCGTGCCGATTGGAACACGGTCCGTCGAATCCCGTGGGTCGACAAGACGGCGATGATCATGTGCGATCTGTTCGATGTCGACACCGAAGAGCTGGTGGAGGTGGCGCCGCGCACGATCCTGCGCCGCCAGGAGGAAGCCGCCGCAACGATGGGCTTCCTGCCGATGGTGGCCAGCGAGATCGAGTTCTACCTCTTCCAGGACACCTACGACGAGGCTTTCGCGAAGGGCTATCGGGACCTGAAGCCGCATTCGCCGTGGCTCGAGGACTACCACATCCTGCAGACGACGAAGGACGAGTACATCCTCGGTGCGATCCGCCGCGGGCTCGAGGCCGCGGGGGTGCCTGTCGAGTTCTCGAAGGGCGAGGCCGGCCGCGGCCAGCACGAGATGAACCTCGACTACACAACTGCCGTCGAGATGGCCGATCGCAACAGCGTGTACAAGACAGCGGCGAAGGAGATCGCCCATCTCAACGGCCGCTCGGTCAGCTTCATGGCCAAGTACGACTTCAACGACACGGGCTCGTCGTGCCACGTGCACAGCAGCCTGTGGTCTCCCGACGGCAAGACCGCGATGTTCGATGACCATCACGGTCCGCACGGCATGAGCGAGACGTTCCGGCACTACCTCGCCGGCCTGATCGCGACCGCGCAGGAGTTCAGCCTGCTGTGGGCGCCGACCGTCAACAGCTACAAGCGGTTCCAGCCCGGGTCATGGGCGCCCACGGGAATCGGCTGGGGCGTAGACAACCGCACGCTCGGCTTCCGAAAGGTCGGTCATGGCAAGGGTTGCCGCGTGGAGTGCCGCATCCCCGGCAGCGACGCGAACAGCTACTTCGCCTTCGCCGGTCAGATCGCCGGCGGCCTGTACGGCATCAAGAACAAGTTGCCGTTGGGTGAGCCGTTCATCGGCAATGGCTACGAGGCGACCGAGATCGGTCGCATCCCATGGAACCTCCCCGACGCGATCGCGTTGTGGGAGACCTCGGCGATCGCCAAGGAGTGCTTCGGTGAGGACGTGCATCACCACATCCTGACGATGGCGAAAGGCGAGTGGCTGGCCTCCAACCAGTCCGTCACGGATTGGGAGCTGCGCCGATACTGGGAGCGCATCTAGGGCGGTCAGGCCGCAAGGAGCGTGTCGACGGCGGCGACGATCCGAAGCC
>JBDTYA010000345.1:0-13135 GCA_040005915.1 Ilumatobacteraceae bacterium | reverse complement strand
GTCCCCGACCACGACGCCATCTTGGCGGCGGCCAACTTCGAGGCCATCCCGCCGCTTCCACGAGTCGATCCGGTCGCGCCCGCAGACACGGTGAGCAACGGATCATCGGCGAGCACTTCGCGGATCAGCTCCGCATTTGGATCACTTCGGGGGTCGGCTGTGAACAACCCCGGCGTGTCGGTGAGCAACACCAACAGGTCAGCATTGACGTTGTGGGCGACGAGCGCGGCGATGCGGTCGTTGTCGCCGTAACGGAGCTCGTGGCTGGCGATCGCATCGTTCTCGTTGATGATCGGGATGCACCCGAGTTCGATCAGGCGGATCAACGTCTGGCGAGCATGCAGGTACTGGCGGCGGTCGATGAAGTCGTTGGGCACCAGCAGCACTTGCGCCGCAACGAGATCATGCCGTGCCAGCGACCGGTTGTACGTGCCCATCAGCCTGCTCTGCCCGGCAGCCGAGATGGCCTGCAGGGTCGGCATGTCGGTCGGTCGCGCCGACATTCCAAGAGCAGCAACGCCGGCCGACACTGCGCCGGACGAGACGAGGACGACCTCGTGGCCCGCCTTGCGCAGCGCAGCGAGTTGATCGCACAATGAGTCGACGACCGTTGCGTCGATCACACCAAGGGCATCGGTGATCGACGACGTGCCGATCTTGGCCACCAGGCGCATCACGCCTCCTGCTGGTACTCGAAGCTGAACCCGGCGACCCAGATCACGTCACCATCCTGAGCGCCGGCGCGCGCCAGGATCCTCGGAACGCCGAGCCGCTTCATCTGGAAGTCGATGTACGACAGGGCTTCGGGGGTCGTCACGTCGTTGAGCGCGACGACGCGCTCGACCTGTCGACCGATCAGCCTGAACTCGTGATCACCCATTCGCTCGACGCGACCACCGTCGGCCTCGGGGCGGATGATGACGACGCCTTCGTGCTTCGGCTGCTCGGTGCGCGCCTCGTGCACCAACGTCGCCATGCGCCCCACCAACTCGCGCACGCCTTCACCAGCGACCGCCGAGATTCGCAGACCGTCGAAATCGGCGACGGCGATGTCGGCCTTGGTGCCGACGACGACGCGAGGACGCTCCAGCAGTTCGGGCCGGTACTGACCCAGCTCCTGCAGAAGGATTCGCTCCTGCTCGGCAGGTGACACCTCGTCGGTCGCGGCCAGATCGAGCATGACGCACAGCACCCTGGCCCGCTCGATGTGGCGCAGGAACTGATGACCGAGCCCCTTGCCCTCGCTCGCGCCCTCGATCAACCCAGGGATGTCGGCGACGACGAAGTCGGTGTGGTCATCGATCTTGACGACGCCGAGGTTCGGCTCGAGCGTTGTGAACGGGTAGTCGGCGATCTTCGGCTTGGCCGCGCTGATGACGCTGATCAGGGTGCTCTTGCCGACGTTGGGGAAACCGACGAGCGCGACATCGGCCATCAGCTTCAGTTCGAGCTTCAGCCAGAGGTCCTGCCCGTGCTCGCCCTGCTCGGAGAAGGTCGGGGCACGCCGCTTGTTGGACCAGAACTTTGCGTTGCCGCGACCGCCGCGTCCACCTGCCGCGCTCAGCCAACGGTCACCGTGATTGGCGAGGTCGGCCAGCAGTTCGCCGGTGTACAGATCGCTGGCGACGGTGCCTTCGGGCACCGCGACCTCCAACGATTCGCCGCGCTTGCCGTGCTGGTCCTTGCCCTTTCCGTGCACGCCGTCCTTGGCACGGCGGTGCGGGTGGTCGCGGAACGCCAACAACGAGGCAACGTTGCGGTCGGCGACCAGCCAGACGTCGCCGCCCTTACCACCGTCGCCACCGTTGGGACCGCCGAATGCTTCGGGCCCCTCGCGCCTGAACGAGGAGCAGCCGGCACCACCATCGCCGCCGCGTACATTCAGTTGCGCTTCATCGACGAACCCGCTCATAGGACCTCCTGAGGCTATCCGGCGATGCCAACGGGCAAGCCGTAGTTGTTCGGTACTCTGGTCGTATGGCCGATGTGGGCGAGCGCGCGGAGCGATGGGCGTCGACCATGCACGGGCACACGACGGGCGCCGTCGCCTTCGCCCATGCCGATTCGTGGGCCGGAAGTGGCTCGACCTCGTTGGTCCGACGCGAGCAGCGCGAAGACATCGAGGGCCAGTCGCTCTCGCGGCTGGCAACTCGATCCGCTGGCGCGGGCGAGCGAGCGAACGAGGAGGCCGCCGACCCGTTTCGCACGTGCTTCGAGCGCGATCGCGATCGCATCCTTCACGCCAGCGCGTTCCGCCGTCTCGCCGGCAAGACCCAGGTGTTCGTCTTCCCCGACGACCACCAGAGAACGCGGCTGACCCACGCGCTCGAGGTTGCCCAGGTTGCCACCTCGGTCGCTCGCGCCCTCGGCCTCAACGTGGCACTGACCGAAGCCATCGCGCTGGGCCACGACTGCGGGCATGGTCCGGGCGGCCACGCCAGCGAAGACGCGCTGACGCCATACGTCGAGGGCGGCTACGACCACGCCGTCTGGGGCGCCGACGTGACGTTGACACCGTTGAACCTGTGCGTCGAGACCCTCGACGGCATTCGCAACCACTCGTGGTCAAGGCCGGCGCCGCTCACTCCCGAGGGCGAGGTCGTCAGTTGGGCAGATCGCATCGCGTATGTGTGCCACGACTTCGAGGACGCAGTCGACGCGCGGATCGTCACGCCCGAAGCGCTGCCCGCGATCGTCCGCGACCTGTGCGGCCAACGACGCAGCCATCAACTCGGTGCGTTCATCACCGCAATGATCCAGGCCGCCGGGCAGTCGGGGCGTGTCGGGATGACCGCAGACGCGGCCGAGGCGTTGGCCGCGTTCCGAAAGTTCAACTACGACAACGTGTACCTCCGACCGGCGTCCCAGGCGCAGGCACACTCGGTGATCGCGTTGCTGCGGGCGTTGGTCGAGCACTATGCCGAACACCCGACGCTGCTGCCTGATGTCGGCGACCTCGAACCCGGCAGCAAGGTGGCCCTGCACCATGCTGTCGCCTACGTCGGTGGCATGACCGACCGCTATGCGTGCCGGCAGGCCGTGGCACTGCTCGGTTGGGACACCTCCCGACTCCCACAGGGCATCGACACCCACGTATGAAACTGCGTCGGCGTAGCATGCGCCGATGACTCGCATCGTGATCCAGGGCGGCCAGGTCTTCGACAGTACCGGCGGGACGGCATCGGTCGCAGACGTGGCGATCGAGGGCGATCGCATCGTCGAAGTCGGCGCGGCGCTCGACGGCGACGAGGCGATCGGCGCCACCGGCCACGCGGTCTATCCCGGCTTCATCGACAGTCACGTGCACTTCATGGTCGACGGCGACCTCGATCCGATGCAGTCGGTGCACACCCCGTTCTCGATGAACTTCTATCTCGCGGCCGAGCGCATGGCCCGGACCTTGCGCGCCGGAGTGACGACCGTTCGCGAGGCGGGCGGCAGCGACCTCGGTATGAAGACCGCACAGCAGCGCGGCTTGACACCTGGCCCCGACATGCAGATCTCCATCACGATCCTCAGCCAGACCGGTGGTCACGGCGATTCGTGGGAGCCCTGCGGCGCACACATGCCGAGCATCATCGGCATTCACCATCCCGGCAAGCCGCACAACATCGTCGACGGGCCGGAGGAGATGCGCAAGAAGGTCCGCGAGCTCATTCGAGCCGGTGCCGACGTCATCAAGGTGTGCACCAGCGGCGGCGTGCTGTCACCGCGGGATGATCCCCGACACGGCCACTACCGCGACGACGAGCTCGACGTGTTGGTCGCCGAAGCTTCAGCCGCGGGCAAGTGGGTGATGGCCCACGCCCAGGCGACCGAGGGCATCAAGTCGGCCGTGCGCGCCGGCATCCGTTCGATCGAGCACGGGATCTACCTCGACGACGAAGCGATCTCGATGATGCTGGAGCGCGGCACCTATCTCGTGCCGACGCTGAGCGCCCCGATGGGTGTGCTGCAAGCTGCGGACCGCGGCGTCAAGGTGCCGCAGTACGCGATCGACAAGACGAAGATGGTGATAGACGTGCACCGCGAGAGCATCCGCATGGCTATCGCGGCCGGTGTAAAGGTTGCGATGGGGACCGACTCGGGCGTCACTCCTCACGGCCAGAACATGCGCGAGCTCGAGCAGATGGTCGCCTGCGGGATGACCCCTGCCGAGTCGATGGTCGCCACCACGCGCGTTGCCGCCGAGCTGATGGGCCTCGCCGACGATCGTGGTGCGATCGAGGTCGGCAAACGCGCCGACCTGGTGATCGCCCGCGGCGAGGCGCTCGACGTAGCCGACCTCGAGCACCGCATCCGCACCGTCATCCAGAACGGCCGAGTAGTCGCCGAAATTGGCTAGTACACGCCGCGTTTGACGCCGCACGCCCCGTAGTGGGGCCGCAGCTCACAAACGCTGCATGGCGGACTGGATCAGGAAGGGGTGTCGACGGTTTCGACGTCGACGACCTTGCGGCCGCCGCGAGTACCGAACTTCACCGCGCCGTCGGTAAGAGCGAAGAGGGTGTCGTCGCCGCCGATGCCGACGTTGCGACCCGGGTGGAACTTGGTCCCACGCTGGCGAACGATGATGGTGCCGGCGTGGATCTGGCTGCCGCCGAAGACCTTCACACCGAGGCGCTGTGCATTGGAGTCGCGCCCGTTGCGGGTCGAACCGCCGCCCTTGGTCTTTGACATCTTGGGTTCAGCCCTTCTTGATCGAGGTGATCTCGACGACGTGATACTTCTGGCGATGGCCGTAGCGGCGACGCTGATTGGTACGACGCTTGTACGTGAAGCCGTCGATCTTCGGGCCCTGAGCCCAACCGACAACCCTGCCGGTGACAGTGGCACCGGCCAACTGTGCGGGCGTTGCCAGCACGGTCGAACCGTCGACGAGCAGCACAGGGGTCAAGGAAACCTCGCTGCCCTGCTCGGCGTCGAGCAGTTCGACATGAACCTGCTCGCCCTCTGCGACTTTGGCTTGCTTCCCACCAGATGCGATCACTGCGTACATAGCCATGCGATCCTATCGGATGAACCACCTACAACAACAGGGCCGGCGACGACGGAGCTCATTCCAGTAGGGCGTGGTCGATGACCACGCCACGGCCGGCGCAGTTCGGGCAGATGTCGGCAAAGCTGACCAGCAGACCTTCGCCGATCCGCTTGCGCGTCATCTCCACCAGACCGAGCTCCGTGATGTCGAAGACCTGCGTACGGGTCTTGTCGCGAGCAAGCGCGGAGCGGAACGCATCCACCACCTTGCGACGGTTGTCCTTGATCTCCATGTCGATGAAGTCGATGACGACGATGCCCCCGATGTCGCGGAGGCGCAGCTGCTTGGCGACTTCCTCGGCAGCTTCGAGGTTGTTGCGGAACACCGTCTCCTCGAGGTTCGACGTGCCGACGTTCTTGCCGGTGTTGACATCGATCACCGTCAACGCCTCGGTGTGCTCGATGATGAGCGACCCGCCGCTGGGCAGCCAGACCTTCCGATCCAGTGCCTTGTGCAGCTGTTCGTGGATGTGCTGGCGCTCGTACAGCGGGAGCCCTTCGGCGGCGGCGTCGTAGTACTCGATGCGATCAGCGAGGTCGGGGTTGAACGCGGCCACGTAATCCCGCACCTCTTCGAACAGAGGCATGTCGTCGATGATCACACCGCGGTACTCGGCGTTGAACTCTTCGCGGATCACGCGCACGGCCAGCTCGGGCTCGCGGTACAGCAGCGTCGGGCTGTTGGCCTTCTTGGCCTTGGCCTCGATCACGTTCCACTGATCGAGCAGTCGGGTCATGTCGGCACGCAGCTCGTGCTCGTTAGCGTTCTCCGCCGCAGTTCGCACGATGAGGCCGTGCTGCGCCGGCTTGACGCGGTCGAGGATGTTGCGCAGGCGCTTGCGCACGTCGTCGGGTAGCCGCTTGGAGATGCCGTACGTCTTGGAGTTGGGGATCAGCACGACGAACCGGCCCGGCAGCGACACTTCCTGCGTCAGCCTGGCACCCTTCGCGCTGATGGGGTTCTTGGTGACTTGGCACAGAACCAGCTGCTTGGCCCGCAGCATCTGTTCGATGCGCATCTGGCCCGATTTCTCGACGATGTCCTCCGGGTCGTATTGCACATCGCCGCGATACAGCACCGCGTTCTTGGGGGTGCCGATGTCGACGAAGGCGGCTTCCATGCCGGGCAGAACGTTCTGCACCTTGCCGAGGTAGATGTTGCCGTGGATCTGGCTGACGTCGTCGGCCGGCCGGCTGACGTAGTGCTCGATCAGGTTGCGGCCCTCGAGCACGGCGACCTGGGTCAGCGTCGGGCGCACCTGCACCGCCATGAGGTAGCGGCCGATCGGTCGGCCGTTGCGCTCGCGACCACGTCGGCGCTCGATGGTGTCGGCATCGAGATCGAGCTCGAAGGCGCCCGTACCGGTCTGCTTCGTGCCCTTGACCCCTCGGCGACGCTTCTTGGTGGCGGCGTCTGCGCCCTGCGCGTCGGCATCACCGTCGGCGTCGGAGGAGCCGGCCGTCGAGGCGGCCGGCTGACGAGCGGCCTTCGGCTTGACGGATTTCGAGCGATCCGGACGGGCCCGCTCGCCGCGCGACTGAGCCGTCCTGGCGGAGGCGGTGGCGGTGGCGGCCGTTGCCGCAGCCGCGACCTGCCCTGGCGGAGCAGGCCGAGTGTCGCCGATCTGTGGCTTGCGCACGAGGGACTTCTCGGCAGCCCCGACCGAGGGGCGGCCCTCGGTCATTCGCTTGGGCAGTTCGGGATCCTCGCCGTTGCTCGACCCATCGTCGGCCGGTTGACCGAACGCCGCAGAGTCTTCGTCGGCCTCGCCGTCGGTGTCGTCGTCGAACTCGTCGCCGTCATCATCGGCTGCCCCGTTCGCCGCGCCGGCCGGCTTTTTGCGGTTACGTCCGCCCCGCGAACCTCGGCGCCGCTTCTGCGCACCCGCGCGAACCGTTGGGTCGCCGATCGACTCCGTCCCGTCAGCGGGCGGCTCGCCTGCAGGAGGCTGGGAGCCCGGTGTGTCGGCCACCTGCGCCGGCGCAGCGGTGCTGCCCAGCGGAAGCTGATCGTGTGGGTCGTCGGTCATTGGGGCAATCCCTTCTCATGCGCCTGCCATGTAGGCCAGCGCCGCGAGGGCCGACGGATACGTGTCCGGGTCGGCTGTCGCGTTCGATCCAATTGGTGATGTGGGCGCGCTCCACGACGGCTCCCTCGAGCCACATCGTGCTGATTTCGGCGGTGGTCATCCGCTCGCGCAGTAACGGCCGAAATGCGAGAACGGCCCAAAAAAGACTCATGTCGGCCGAGAGTCTACCCGACGCAATCCCGTCTACCAGGTGACGCCGATGCCTGCGACCTGGGCTGATCACCGGTAGCGGCGCATGTGCACGCTCTGCACCAGCCCCAACAGGGCGAAGAAGGTGACGATGCTGGATCCTCCGTACGAGATGAACGGCAGCGGAAGACCGGTGATCGGCATCAGCCCGACGCTCATCGCGATGTTCTGGAACATCTGCCACAGGACCATCGTGAACACCCCGGCGCAGATGTACGTGCCCAACATGTCGCGCGACAGGCCGGCGATCCGCCAGATCCGCAGCAGGACGATCGCGAACAGGCCGATCACGACACCGCTGCCGATGAGGCCGAACTGCTCGCCGATGGCCGAGAACGGGAAGTCCGCCCACTGCACCGGGATATCCCTGGTGTTGGTGATCTGGCCGTGCAACCAGCCCTTGCCGTCGATACCGCCCGTGGCGATGGCCCGCAACGAGTTGCGTCCTTGGAAGATCAGGTCGCGCAGCGCAGGATCGCTGGAGTCCTGGTGGAAGAACACCGTGATGCGCTTGATCTGGTAGTCGTTGACCACGCCGCTGACGACGGCTGCGCCGACCGTCGCTGCCGACAGCAACGTGATGAGGAAGATGTACCTGGCCTTCGCCCCGGCGATCAACAGCACACCCATCATCATCGCGATCAACACAGACGCAGTACCGAGGTCGGGCTGCACGATCACCAGCGCGGTGGGCACGCCGACCAGGATGAGGCCCTTGACGAAGCGGGCGTAGTTCAACGTGTCGGTTCGGTCCTCCGCAAGGAACGAGCTCAGCGCGAGTAGGGCGGTGAACTTGGCGAACTCGGCGGGTTGGACCTTCAACGGACCGAGGTCGAAGCTGAGCCGCGCTCCCCCGCTGATCGCTCCGACGAGGATCACCAGCACGAGCAACATGACCGTCGTGCCGTACAGGAAGCGGGCTCGCTCGCGCCACCAGTCGTAGTCGAACGCCATGACCACGATCATCGAGATGACCGCACCGATCAGGAAGATCTCCTGGCGGGTGACGAAGAGGTAAGGATTGGCGAACTTGCTGTACGAGGCAGAGTAGATGGTGAACAACCCGACGATCGCCAGCGCACCCTGGGCGAGCATGAGCACCCAGTCGATGTTGCGACTCGGCGAACCGGGGCTCGCCTTGATGTTCCCCAAGCCGGAGTCCGGCTTGCGCGACAGCATGCTGAGGGCCATGTATCAGTCCCGGGCGTCGACAGCGGCCGGCATGCACGAGCTGTCGGCCAACTGGGTCGGAGGCGCCGGTACCAGTGATGTGAGATCCAGTGGGTCGCTGGGCAGGACGGGCGACATGAGGGCACGATTGCCGAGCGCGGTGAAGACGCACTTGACGACCGGTGCCGCGGCCTTCGCGCCGAAGCCGCTCTTTTCGAGGTAGGCGACGACGGTGTACGGCTGATTGGAGTCGAGGCTGATGCCGGCGAACGCCGACGAGTCGTTCCACGGATAGCTGCTGGCACCTTGGGCTGTGCCGGTCTTGCCGGCGATCGGCAGGACCTTCATCGGGTAGTCCTGGAACAATTTTTCACCCGTAGTCGTGTGGTAGAAGGTCGACGGATACGTGACCCCCGGATTCTTGACCCGATTGGCGTTGGTCACGCGGGTCAGGCCGCCGATGATCGGATCGATGATCTCGGGCGGCATCTCCAACTGATCCCTGTACTTCGGTGCGTCGAACGATTGGAAGATCACGGCCTTGGAGAGGTCGGCCATTCCCGGGCTGAGATCGGGGACCAACGGCTCGAAGATGTTCTTCACGACGCTGGGCTGATACCGGAACCCGCCATTGGCAAGGGTCGAGTAAGCGTTGGCCAGTTGCAACGGCGTCGCCGCCATCAGCCCCTGGCCGATGGCCACCTGCACGTTGTCGCCGACGAGCAGACGCGGCGCTTCGTTCTTGCCGAGCACATGGTCCTTGACGAGCTGGGCCTTGATGGCGTCGTCGGGAATGCGCCCGGACCATTCGAACGGCAACTGGATGCCCGACTCGGTCCCGAAGCCGAACCGCTCGAGATCGTCCTTCAACGTCGACTTGCCCTTGAGGGCCGGATCGATCGAGGCGTTGTGCTCGTCCATCTCCCAGAACTTCTCACCGAGCCGGTAGAAGAACGCGTCGCTACTGACGGCGAGGGCATCGGCAACCGTGACCGGCCCGTAGGAGGAGGACAGGTTGGTGCGGATGTTGCTGGCATTCTTGAACACGCAGCGCACACCCGACGCGCAGACATCGTCGGGGATCGATTCGAGTTTGTAGCTGCCCTTGTCGACGTAGACCTCATTCGGTCCGATGACCCCGCTGTGCATCGCCGACCAGGCGACGAACGGTTTGAACGTCGAACCCAGGTTGTAGCGACCCTGCACCGCACGATTGACCAGGACCGACTTGTCGGGATCGGGCTTGCCGGTGGTCGGATCGATCTTGTTGCCGAACAGCTGATCGAACTTGTCGCCGTCGATGTTGCCCATCCAACGGTTGTCGAAGCGTGGATAGCTGGCCATGGCCAGGATCTGTCCGTTGGCGTTGTCCTCGACGACCACAGACCCGGCCGGCGCCTTGTACTGGATCCATTCCTGCGCGCCGAACGCCTTCGAGCTGGCATACACCCGCACTTGGCCGCCCGGGATCTTCGGGTCGATCGGGTTGTGAGCGGCGACGTCTTGCAGCGTGATGTCGGTGGGTAGCGAGCGACGCTGCAGGAGCTTCGTCTCCAGCGCCTGCTCGGCGTACTGCTGCACGTCGAGGTCGATGGTCAGCTGTACGTCTTTGCCGGCGATGGGATCGACGTGCTTGTCGAGCAGCTCGCGCACGATCCCGCCGGCGGCGTCGACCTCGAAGACCTCTTTGCCCCACTTGCCGTGGAGGCTGTCCTCCATCGACAGCTCGACACCGAACGCGCCGACGAGCTCGTTGGTGTTGTAGTTCTTGTCCTTGTACTGGGTCGCGGTTTCCTTGGTGATCGGCCCGAGGTAGCCGACGACGTGGCTGGCCAACGGCGCGTAGGGGTAGACCCGCTTCCATTGCTCGACGATCTGGATGCCGGGGAAGTCCTCACTGCGCTCCTTGAGGTACGTGACGGTGTCCTCGTCGACACCCTCCTTCAAGGGCAGCGGCAGCAGCGTGCTGAAGCGCTGTCCCTTCGTGCACTTCGGAATGGCGGGTTCCCCGAAGCACGGCTCGAAGCGCCGTTGCAGATCGATGACCGGAACCTTCAACGGGCCAGACAATCGATCGAACAGCGCGTCGCGATCCTTCTTCTTCTTGATCACACTCCAGTCGATGGCGACCGTCAGGATGCGTTGGTTGTCGGCCATGATCCGGCCCTTGGCGTCGAGGATGCGACCGCGCTCCGGCGGGACCAGCACCTCGCGCGTCTTGGCGGCTGAGACCTTCGCCTGGAACGAGGCGGCCTCCACACCTTGCAGGAACCACAGACGTGTGCCCAGCGCACCGATCAGCAGCGTCGAGACCAGCGCCAACATCCCGAGGCGGGTGGTGCGCTTATCGATCGCCATGGCACCATTGTGGTCTGCGCGCGTGCCGGGCGGGGCGCACCCGGCGTGCCACTCGTCGACGGTTCACTCGGGGATCGCCCGCCACGTGCGCCGCTTGGCGCCGGCGCACCATCGCCCCAGCGGGACGAACAACGGGCTCAGCAGCATCGAGGCGACGACGACCACCGGCATCACGAGGAACAGCCGATCTGTGAGCCACCCCTCTTGCCCCGTGAGAAACTTGATGACCGGAATCGCGCCCTCGCCGACCGCGGATCCGATGGCTACGAAGATCGCTGCCAGCCACCACTGCGGGTCGGGAGTGATGCTCAACACGTAGCCCGACGTCAGGCCCGCCAGGCCGTAGGCCAGCGCAGTGAGCCCCAGCGGCGTGCCCACCCCGAGGTCGTACATCATCCCCAGGGCGAACCCGGCGAACGCGCCGCGCTCGGATCCCGCGCCTGCGCCGGCCGCGGCGGCCAACGCCAGCACGACCTGCACGGCCACGCCATCGACGCGATACGTCGCGCACACCGTGCGCTGGATGGCCAACACGACGAGGGCGACGGGAATCAGTCTGGTGAAGAGGGCGAACGCCAGTGAGCGCACGACTCAGATCGCGGCCTGATTGGGCACGAACAGCACCACGCTGACGAAGTTGAGCTGGGTCAGGCTGGCGTTGGGTTCGACCTCGACGATGGGTGACCGGCTGCCCAGGCGGCGGGTCACCGCTGTGATGGTGCCGATGGGGATGCTCTGCGGTGCGAGGCTCTTGGCGCCGCCCGCTGTCTCGACGGTGTCGCCGACCTTGACGTTGGTCAACGCAGTGTCATCGATGAGGCTGAACAACAACGGCCGGCTGGCGCCTTGTCCCCCGATGTCGCCGGTCTCGCGGCGCACCAGAACGTCGGGCAGGGTCGAGGAGGTTGTCGAACTGGATGACGTCGTTGTGGCCCCGGCAGTGGCACCGGGCGGCGAGGTGGTCGTCGTTGCTGATTCCGGCGGAAGCGTGGTACTGGTGGTACTGGTCGTCGTCGTGCTGTCGAGCGGGCGGCCACTGATCGCGGTGTTGGGTGGACCCGACGTCGTCGACGACGCTTCTCCATCCGTGACGCTGCTGAGCACTTGGGCTTGCACGGAGAACTGCGGGTCGGTGATCAACATCACGACACTGCGATCGGGGTAGACCTTGGTCACCTTGCCGATCAAACCGGCGCCGTCGGTGACGGGCATTCCCACGGCGATGCCATCGCGTGTGCCGACGGTGATCTCGACGGTGTTCTGGAAGTTGCTCGGTGCCTCGCCGACCACTTGGGCGATGACGCTCTTGTAGTTGTGGACGGATGTGAGGCGGTACAGCTTCAACAGTTCGTAGTACTTGGTGATGGCCGTCTGCGCTTCGATCTCGGCGCCTTTCTGGTTCTCGACCTGATCCTTCAGCGCCTCGTTCTCCGACTTCACATCCTGGTAATGCGTGATGCCGTACCAAGCGTCGGCGATGGGCGTCGACACCGCGTCGGCGGCGACGTCGAACGGACGGATGACGACGGCGAACGCCTGCCTTGCCTTGTCGATGATGACGTTGTTGCCGCGGCGGTCGAGTGTGATGAGCAGCAGTGATGTCAAAATGAGCAGCACAACGACGCGGCGGCGGCTCAACGAGGAAAGCATTGAAGGCCTGCGACGTCTAGTCGTCGCCGCCGAGCGACATCAACCCGCGCATCGCGTCGATGTTCTCGAGGGCGCGCCCGGAGCCGATCACGACGCTGTACAGCGGATCGTGGGCGATCTTGATCGGCATGCCGGTCTCGTGCGCGAGGCGACGGTTGATCCCGGCCAGCAGAGCGCCCCCGCCGGTGACCATGATTCCCTGCTCCATGATGTCGGCAGCGAGTTCCGGGGGGGTCTTGTCGAGAGTTGTCTTCACCGCGTCAACGATGGCAGACAATGGCTCGGCAAGGGCCTCGCGGACCTGTTCGGTGGTCAATGGCACTGTCCGCGGCAAGCCACTGATGAGGTCGCGGCCACGGATGTCGGCAGTGAGCTCTTCGTCGAGCGGCCACGCCGAGCCCATGTGGATCTTGATCTCCTCGGCGGTGCGGTCGCCGATGGCCAGCGAGAACTCCTTCTTGACGTACTGCATGATGGCGTCGTCGAGCTCGTCGCCGGCGACCCGAACCGACTGGGCGGTGACGATGCCGCCGAGCGAGATGACGGCCACTTCGGTCGTGCCGCCGCCGATGTCGACGATCATGTTCCCGGTCGGCTCCTGGACCGGCAATCCGGCACCGATCGCCGCAGCCATCGGT
>JBDTYA010000344.1:0-1618 GCA_040005915.1 Ilumatobacteraceae bacterium | reverse complement strand
TCAGCTTCGACGTGCCGAACGGTCTGCTGATCCGACAGATCCACCACTGGGCGGCCCTGGTGTTCATCGCTGCGATCGTCATGCACCTCTGCCGGATCTTCTTCACCGGCGCCTTCAGGCGGCCCCGCGAATTGAACTGGTACATCGGTCTGACCCTGATGCTGCTCGGCATCGTCAACGGCTTCGCCGGCTACTCGCTGCCGGACGACCTCCTGTCCGGAACTGGATTGCGGATCGCTTACTCCGTGATGTTGTCCGTTCCCGTCATCGGGGCTCGGCTCGCGTTCTTGGTGTTCGGGGGAGAGTTCCCTGCCGACGACATCACGTCGAGGTTGTACATCGTCCACGTGCTGATCGTCCCTGGCGTGATCGTCGCGATGCTCGGTGCCCACCTGGCCATCGTCTGGCGACAGAAGCACACCCAGTTCCCGGGCCCCGGACGCACCGAACAAAATGTCGTCGGATCGCGGCTGTGGCCCGCCTATGCCCTGCGCTCGGTGGGCCTGTTCTTCGTGATCGTTGCCGTGCTCGCAGCGCTCGGCGGACTGTTCCAGGTCAACCCCGTCTGGCTGTACGGACCGTTCGAACCATCCGCCGTCAGCACCGCTGCGCAACCCGACTGGTACATGGGTTGGCTCGAAGGAGCGCTGCGGCTCATCCCCGCCGTACGACTACACGTCCTCGGCTATCGAGTACCGGAGGTCATCATCCCGGGCGTGATCTTCCCCACGATCACCTTCGTCTTGCTGTACGGGTGGCCGTCGATCGAGAAGCGGATCACCCACGACGACGCGGAGCACCACATCCTCGATCGACCGCGGGACCGCCCATTCCGCACGGCACTCGGATCGGCGATCCTGGCGTTCTTCGTCGTGCTGTTCCTCGGCGGCGGCCAGGACGTCATCGCCCAGAAGTTCGACGTGTCCATCGAGGCGGTCACCACGGTGTTCCGCATTGCTGTCCTGGTCGTCCCGGTGGGGGTTGCGGTTGTCGCGTACAAGCTCTGTCGCGATCTCGCCGCGGATCGGCCACTCGTCGCGCAGACGTCTGGCGAACCGCCGGTCGAGCAGGCGCCTGCACCGCACTCATGATGCGGTGCGCAGGACGGATCGCGGATCGTTCGCGGAGGCAGTGCCGGCGCGGAGCACGGCCAATCGTTCGCACACCGAGCCGGCGGCAACGGCCAAGCCGCCAACGATCGATGTCGATCGGCGCCCCCGCCCCGCCACGAGGACCCCCGCACCGGCGAGGGACAGCACGCGGCTGGACCGATCGAGTCGTCGGGCGCTTGGATCGGACGCGTATGTGTCGAGGTCGCCCAGTCGTCGTCGCATGACGGCCGACGTGACGACTTCGGTGATCGCACCCGCCACACCGATGCGTACCGATGACGGTTCAGGACGGCCCGACAACGCGGCGAGCACGGCGGTCGTCCCTCCCGCGCTCGCAGCAGCGCTCGCTGCGAACAACACGGGGAGCTCGCGCTGCGCTTCGTGCCACGCCGGCGTTGCCGTGTCGGCCACGAGGACGCCGGTGTAGGTCGCGATACCCGGACCTATCAATCCGGCCACGATCGTGGAGACCCGTCGAATGCGTGGAGCGATGTGGAGCAGATCGG
>JBDTYA010000343.1:0-2336 GCA_040005915.1 Ilumatobacteraceae bacterium | reverse complement strand
CACAACCCGCAGATCGAGTTCGGCGACGATCTGGTCGTGTCGGCGTGGGATGTGGTCGGCGGCGATGCCCGGCTCAGCGGCGACGTGATCCTGTACGACGACGATGGCACGCACTCGGCGATGACGACGGCCGAGATGCTCGTCCGCGCCGGCGTCAGCCTGGAGATCGTGACACCCGAGCGCACGGTCGGCGTCGACGTCGGCGGCATGAACATGGTGCCGTACGCCAGGGCGTTCAACGAGACCGACACCCGAATCACGCTGAACCAGCGAGTGCGCAACGTGCGCAGGGAAGGCGGCCGGCTCGTCGCCGAGATCGGCAGCGACCATTCACCGGTCCGCCACACGCGCACCGTCGACGCAGTGGTCGTCGACCACGGCGTGTTGGCCAACGACGAGGTGTACTTCGCCCTGCAGAAAGGGTCGAGCAACGACGGCGAGGTCGACTACGACGCACTGATCGCCGGCCGGCCGCAGCCCCCGGCGGGCGACGGCTACCAACTGTTCCGCATCGGCGATGCCGTCGCCGGTCGCAACATCCACGCCGCTGTCTACGATGCGCTACGACTGTGCAAAGACCTGTGACCGAGCCCGCCGCTGTCAGCTACAGCACGGCAGTGGTCACCGGGGCCTCCGGTGGCATCGGCCGGGCGATCGTCGCCGAGCTCGTTCAACGCGGCATCCACGTGCACGCCCTGGCCCTGCCCGATGCTGCCCTGGATGCACTGGGCGGACTCGATGGAGTCACGATGCACGGTGTCGATGTCCGCGATTCCGCTGCCGTCGCCTCCATCGTCGCCGCCCTCGAGGTCGACGTGCTCGTCAACAACGCCGGCATCATCGGCGACCTGAAGCCGGCGCAGGACTCGACGGCACAGGTCGTCGACGCGTTGATCGACATCAACCTTCGGGCGGCGGTGCAGACCAGCCTCGCGGTCCTGCCCGGCATGGTGCGGCGCAACCGTGGTCACATCGTGTTCACCGGGTCGATCGCCGGTTCGCGGCCGAGCGCCAACAGCGCGGTCTACGGAGCAACCAAGGCGGCGTTGGCGGCGTTCGCCGACGGGTTGCGAATGGACCTGTACGGCAAGGCGGTGCGCGTGACCGTGATGATGCCGGGCAGGGTCGAGACCAGCCTGTACGACGAGGCCCTCGGCGGTCACGATGCCGCTGTCGACCGGCTCTACTCGGGCGCGACGGCGGTGCAGCCGGCCGACATCGCCACGCTGGTCGGGGTGGCGATCGGAATGCCTGCGCACGTCGACGTGACCCGCTTGGAGGTGGTGCCCACGATGCAGGTCTTCGGTGGCAGTGCCATCGCCGCGATGGACTAGCATTCCGCATCGTGGGCAGGTTCCGTAGGGTGGAACCGACCCGCGCTTCGGCCTGACAAAGGAGTCAACAGTGGCTTTCCCATCCGACCTCGACATCGCCCGCGCCGGCAAGCTGGCGCCGCTCACCGAGATCGCCGCACAGATGGGCATCGGGCCGCACCTGCTCGAGGCCCATGGCGACGAACTGGCCAAGATCAGGCTCGAAGCCATCGACGAGCTCGCCGATCGGCCGAAGGCAAAGTATGTCGTCGTCACAGCCATCACCCCGACGCCGCTCGGCGAGGGCAAGACCACGACGACCGTCGGTCTCGGCATGGCGATGAAGCACATCGGCAAGCAGGCCACGATCAGCCTGCGCCAACCGTCGATGGGCCCGACCTTTGGCATCAAGGGCGGGGCGGCAGGCGGCGGCTACAGCCAGGTGATCCCGATGGAGCTGTTGAACCTGCACCTCACCGGTGACTTCCACGCCGTCACCGCCGCCCACAACCTGCTCTCGGCGATGGTCGACAACCACCTGCATCAGGGCAACGCGCTCGACCTCGACATCCACAACATCACGTGGCGCCGGGTCCTCGACGTCAACGACCGCGCCCTGCGCAACATCATCGTCGGGCTCGGCGGCAAGGCAGACGGCGTCACCCGCCAGACCGGCTTCGACATCACCGCGGCCTCCGAGGTCATGGCGATCTGGGCGCTGGCGACATCGGCCGAGGACCTGCGCGCCCGCCTCGGCCGCATCGTGGTCGGCTACAACCGTGCCGGCGAGCCGGTGACCGCCGAGCAGCTGAAGGGGGCCGGGTCGATGGCCGTCATCATGCGCGAGGCCCTCAAGCCCAACCTGCTGCAGACTCTCGAGAACACCCCCGTCATCGTGCACGCCGGGCCGTTCGGCAACATCGCCCACGGCAACTCGTCGATCATCGGCGATCTCGTCGGCATCCACACCGGCGACTACCTCATCACCGAGGCCGGCTTCGGCGCCGACATGGGCGCCGAGCG
>JBDTYA010000342.1:0-23566 GCA_040005915.1 Ilumatobacteraceae bacterium | reverse complement strand
TCGAGCAGTTCCTTGACCTTGACGGCGGCGGTATCGGTGAGCGTGATCACGGTGTTGGCTCCTCCTGCGGTTAGTCAGCCATTGTAACGACCTGCAACCGTACAATTGATGTCGTGATTCCCAGCCCACCGGATGTCGAAGAGGTCATGGCGCTGCTGCGCTCGGTGATCGATCCGGAACTGGGCGCCGACATCGTCACGCTCGGCATGGTTCCCTCCGTCACCGTCGCCGAAGACGGAGTGGTCACGGTCGGCGTCAAGCTCACGATCGGCGGTTGCCCGCTGCGCGCCCAGATCAAGAAAGACGTCGAGACCAGGGTTGCGGTGCATCCCGGTGTGACCAAGGTGAAGATCGACTGGGGCGAGATGACCAGCGCCGAGCGGTCCGACGTGATGCTCAAGGCGCGATGGAACGCTCGCGAGAACGCACCCAACACGGAGATCTCCTCGTCGACCCGCATCCTCGCCATCGCCAGCGGCAAGGGCGGTGTCGGCAAGTCGTCGGTCACCGTCAACCTCGCTGCCGCGGTCGCTGCCGTCGGTTTCACCGTCGGCGTGCTCGATGCCGACATCTGGGGCTTCTCGGTGCCGCGCCTTCTCGGCATCGACGACCGGCTCGAAGCCGAAGCGGTCGAGGGTTACGACAAGCCGATGATCATCCCGCGCACGTTGCCCATGGGTCGGGGAATGTTGAAGGTTGTCAGCACCGGCTTCCTCGTCGAGGAGGACACGGCACTGATGTGGCGGGGCCTCATGCTCAACAAGGCGGTCGAGCAGTTCCTTCGCGACGTGCACTGGGGCGACCTCGACTACCTGTTCATCGACATGCCGCCGGGCACCGGCGACGTGCAGATGGGACTGGCGCGCATGCTCCCGCGCACCGACCTGCTCATCGTCACAACCCCGGCCATCGCCGCACAGAAGGTCGCGGCGCGTGCTGCCGACATGGCTAGGCGCAGCTTCCTGCGGGTCTGCGGAGTGATCGAGAACATGTCGTCGTTCACCTGCGAGCACGGGGTCGAGTACCCGCTGTTCGGAACCGGTGGAGGCCAGGCCCTGGCCGACGAGATCGGTGTCGAGCTGTTGGGCTGCATCCCGCTCGAGTCGGCCGTTGCTTCTGGTGGGGATTCGGGGCGGCCCGTCGCCATCGACGGCGTCGGGTTGGCCGCTGCCGAGTTCCGCGCCATTGCCCGCAAGATCGTCGACGAGGTCGCGCCGCCCGTCAACATGGCCGGTTGCTCGGCTCGGATGTTGACGATGGTGGCTGCTGCACTCGACGACGCTGATCGCTCGAAGTCGGCCTAGACGTCCAGGTAGTCGTCGTCCTCCGGTAAAGCGACGCCGGTGATGCGCCCAGCGGGGTTCCTGCGCAACCGAGGAAGAATCGCTTGCGGCCGCGGCAGATGCATCACAGCTTGCATCACGGCTGCTGCGTCGGCATGCTCGTCGATGAACTCGAGGTTCTTGATCGTCGGCGCCATCATCGTCAACTCGCCCGCCTCGTGTTGCCGCAAGGCTTCGCTCGGGCGTACCCAGGCACTGGCGATGGTTTCGTTGTCGTCGTGGCGTGAGGTTTGCGAATGCGGTGCGACGGTCACGAAGAACCGGGTGTCGAAGCGACGTGTCGACTCGCCGACTGGTGTGATCCAGTGGCTGACCCAGGCGAGAGCCTTGGTGGCAGGACGGAGCCCGTACCGTTGGCACAGCGCGAGCAGGTCGATCTCACCGTCGTGGACCGCTTCTCGATGGGCCAGTGCCGGGTGCCCGTCGGCGACCATCTCGCCTGCCTCGTTCGTGGCCAGGAGGACGCCGGCCTCCTCGTAGCACTCGCGGATCGCGGCGATCACATACCCCTCGTCGCCGTCTCCGTCCACAGGGTCCACCTTGCCACCGGGGAACACGTACATGCCTCCGGCGAAGGCTGCAGCGCGTGTGCGGCGGAGCATGAACACCTCGATGCCGTTGCTTCCGTCGCGTAGCAACATCACGGTCGCCGCCGGGTTGGCCGGGATCGGGAGCTCAGGTTCGGCCATCGCGGGGACGGTAATGCATTTTGCGTAGTCTGCTGCCGTGTTGGTTTGGATGGATCTCGAGATGACCGGTCTCGACCCGTCCCGCCATGTCATCGTCGAGATCGCCACCCTCGTGACCGACGACAACCTCAACATCATCGCCGAGGGGCCCGACTTGGTGGTTCACCAAGATGAGGCTGCCCTTGCCGAGATGGACGACGTCGTCGTCGATATGCACACTCGTAGCGGTCTGCTCGAAGCGATCCGTTCATCGACGATGTCGCTGGCCGACGCGGGGGCTCAAACCCTGGACTTCATCAAGACCCACGTCACCGAGGCCAGGCGGGTTCCGTTGTGCGGAAATTCGATCGGCATGGACCGCCGCTTCCTCGCCGCGTACCTGCCGGAGATCGAGGAATACCTGCACTACCGCAGCGTCGATGTCAGCACGGTGAAGGAATTGGTCAAGCGCTGGTATCCGGCGCTCAACAGCAGCCGGCCGCGCAAGGCCGGGGCGCATCGCGCACTGGACGATGTGATGGAGAGCGTGTCGGAGATGAAGTTCTATCGCGAGCACGTCTTCGTGCCCGAGGTCACTCCGCCTGCTGTGCCGGCCCCTACGGAGAGTTCGCCCGGATCCAGCTGAGTGCGTCGGTCAGCTGGATGCGTCGGCCGTCGATGTCCTCGAGGAGGCTTCGCAGCCGGGCGAGTTCGTTCGATGGACTGATCCCGTAGCGCAACGGATTGGCGTCGGCCACGTCGATGCAGGTGCGGCAAGCACGTCGATGCATCGGTGTGAAGTGCTGGCCGGCGATCGGTGCGGCGAGGAGACCACAAAGCGTCTCCCGACGCCTGCCTTCGGGACGAACGCTGGTTCGAAGGGCATGACTCCTTCCGAACGGTGTGATCAAGCCGCCGCGTTCGTACCCCGTGCCAGACCAGAAGTCGCCCGTGACCTGGCCGGGCAAGGGTCTCACCGTGCGCTGATGCTCGAAGCCGTGGCGGTTCTCGTATGCCCGCTGCCGACAAGCTTGGTTGCAGTAGAGGCGAGGACGGCCGGGGCGGCGCGCGATGGGGAACTCGGTGGCGCACCATGTGCAGGCGCGATGCGTCGGCTTGGGGTGGTGGATTCGAGGCATGCACTCGTTCTACGCCGGGGGTGTGACACCGCCTCGCCAGCGAGCGATCCGCCAGCACCCACGTCCAGGTCCCAGCCCTTACCGAATCGTCCGTGACGAAACCAGCACGGGCGACCGCCCGCCCAAACTGACACGAGCGGGTTGGGGCGCGTTTCGTCACGGACGATTCAGGAGGGTTTGGGCGGGCGATGGGGTCCGCCGAGACAATGCCCGGCGCCGGGCGGGCTGGGCCCTAGTGCGGTGTGATTCGGAACGCGATCAGGCATTTGCGATCGTTGTCGACGAGCCAGCCGGCGTAGGCGTCCGAACCGATCCGGCACGCCCTCTCACGATCCCGTTCAGTCTCGGCAAACCCATTGCGGGGAGCGTCGAGACCGATTCCGCCGATGCTGAGCGGGATGTCGCGATCGATCGGGGCGCGATACTCGACTTCGACTCGCAGGGGGGCCCGGAGGTGTCTGCGGCCGGCGATGGCTTCTTCGACCAGGGCGAAAGCGATGGCGTTGTTGACGTGGTTCATCACGTCGAAGTCGGTGAAGCGAGTGGGCCACGGCGTGAGGTCGAGGTCGGGCGGCGGTGCCTCGAGGGTGAGCCGCGGTGAGACCGACCGTCCGGCGGCGCTTCCGCGGAAGACCTCGGCGAAGGCGGGCGGTGGGGCGAGAGGGCGCATGGTGTCGGAGTCGATGTGCACCCACAGGGTCGCCGAGTTGATCGAGCCACCCGCTGCGCTGGAGATGTCGATCCGGCGCTCGGCCCAACGGGACCCGATGGCCGAGCACCACGTGACCATTTCCAGCGACTCGAGGTAGGTCGGGAAGCGATGGATGTCGATCACCGTGCGGCGCACGACCCACGTCATCTGGGCAAGGCCGGCGTCGCGGGTGTCGTCGTCGGACAGGTCCTGGAGGTAGCGGGCGGTGGAGTCGAGGCGCAGCCGGCCGCCTGGCGAGCAGTCTCCGAGGCGGACCCGGCGCGAACCGACGAACGTCCGCCCATCGAACGGTCGCCCTGCCATCTCGAACGCCACCTCGGACATGCACTGACAATAAATGAGTTGACGCAGCCACGAAGATCTGGTTGCCTATGTCTCGGCTTGGCACATCTGTGGCTCGCCGACGAACTACGGAAGGTACCGGAAGAGCATGAGCAGCACGTTCGCACCGCAAGCAGCCTTGGTAGCTGCTGACGCGCGTCCGTGCATCGGGCTCGTCCATGGCTACCGCTGGTGTGCAGCAGTGTCGTCCCACATGAACGCCAACTTCATGAACGAGACCACTATCAAGCGCCCAGCCCGACGCCTCGGGAAGCAACCGACGTAGATCCAAACACGTCGAGAGCATCCGCTCCGAGGCCGTCGGGATTCGATCCCGGCGGCCTTTCTATTTTTTCCAACACCCTTCCCGCTCGTCCGAGAGGAATCACCGAAATGTACACAATCGACTTCAACCGAAACATCGACACCGACCTCGACATCGACATCGAGTTCGCCGAAATGGTCGAGCCGGTCTCAGTGCGCGCCCCGCGGCCGCGCTGCGCCGACGGCCACGGCACCCTGACCCACCTGTTCTTCTCGGACACCCCGCTCGACATCGCCCGGGCAAAGGCAATCTGCAGCAAGTGCTCACTTGCACCGGATTGCGTGAGCGGCGCCATCGAGCGAGCCGAACCATGGGGCGTATGGGGTGGCGAGTTGGTCGAGAACGGTCGGATCGTCGTCAACAAGCGACCACGTGGCCGACCGCCGAAGAACCCCCGGCCGGTGGTGGTGATCGACGAGGTGCCCATCCCACCGCACCTCGTTGCCTGAGGGCAACCTGTCGAATCATCACCGCCAGGCGGGTCGATCGCCGGTCCGGGGCAACGCTTCGCGCGACCCCCTGACTGTGCCCCGAGGCGCCCCTTGCCATCGAGCTCCCCGACGATGGCAGGGGGCGGGCCCTCGGTAGCCTGACCGCCGTGGACAAGCGGCTGTTGTTCGGCTCGTTGGGCGTCGCCGTCGCCGTGATCGTCGGCGTCACCATCGCGACAGCCAATCGCAACGACACGGCGGCGCCTGTCGGCAGCATCGACGACGTCACCCTGACCTCGGGCAACGACCTGTCGCCGACGATCGGCACGAACGCCGCCGTCACCGGCAAGTCGCTCCCCCACGTCGACGTGCAAACGCTCGCCGGCGATGCGTTCGCCACCTCCGACCTCGTTGGGCGGCCGCTGGTGATCAACTTCTGGTACTCCGGCTGCCTGCCGTGCAAGAAGGAGTTGCCGGCCTTCGCCGCAGTGCAGGCCGCACTCGGCGACCGGGTCCGCATCGTCGGCGTCGACGCCCTGCCGGCTTCGGCGACCGAAGAAGCGTTCGCCCGCGACAACGGCGTGCAGTACGAGCTCTTCTACGACACCAACGGCGAGCTGACGTCAGCGGTCGGCGTGGCCGCCTTCCCGCAGACCCTGTTCGTCGACGCCAAGGGCACCATCGTCGACCAAACCGGAGAGCTGACCGCCGACAAGCTCGAGAGCCTCATCCGGACCAAGTTGCTGTGATCGCACTCGACGGACGGTTGGCAACCTCGTTCACGGCCGGCCTCCTGGCGGCCATCAACCCATGCGGGTTCGTACTGCTGCCGACCTACCTCGTCTACTTCCTTGGCATGGAAAATCTCCGCCCCGGCGCCGAGAGGGCGTCGATCCTGCGGGCGTTCAAGGTCAGCTTGGCCGTGTCGGCCGGGTTCATGAGCATCTTCGTGGTGATCGGCGCGGTCACCAAGCTGACGACCAACTGGTTCGTCGACAAGGCCCAATGGATCTCGTTGGTCATCGGCCTCGGCCTCGTTGTGCTGGGCATCGCCATGTTGTTCGGGTATCGCCTGCCCTTCACCACTCCGAAACTCGACGTGGGCGAGCGCGACCGCAGTGTGCGCTCGATGTATGTCTTCGGCATCGCCTACGCCGTGGCCTCGCTGGGCTGCACCATTCCCACGTTCAGCGGCGTCGTGCTCGGCGGGTTCAGCTCGCAGGGCCTGACCACCGGCATCTCGTCGGTTGCGCTGTACGGCGTCGGCATGGCGTTGATCGTCACCGGGCTGACAGTGACCCTGGCGTTCGCGAACACAGCCCTGCTACGGCTGCTGCGGCGCGGCATGGCCTGGTTCGAGCAGCTGGCCGGAGTGTTGTTGATCCTCACAGGCGCATACCTGTGCTGGTATTGGTACAGCAGCATCACCGATGGCACCGGAGGAAGGGTCGTCGCCAAGGCAACCAGTTGGAACGACCGGCTCGCTACGTTCGTGCAGGAGCATCAGGGCGCCGTCGTCTGGGTGGGTGTGATCGTGATCGTCGCGGCCGTCGTCACCGCCTTCGCGGTGCAGCGCAAGGAGCCGGCCTCGTGACGAGCGCCGACCCATTCGGCGATCTGCTGGCCATGCCCGGTGTACAGGAGATCTGTGCGCTTCGCGGCCACATCGGTTTCATGGCGTACCACGGCGGCTCACTCGAAGAGCAGACCGACGTCATCGCCGGGCATGCGGCCGAGCGCAGCGGCGCCAGCTACTACGCCGTGCTGCAGCCGGCAGACCTGCAATGGCACATCCCGTCGCACACGGTCGGGCGCGGATCGTCCGAGCAACTGCAGGCCTTCATCGATCACGTCGACGTCGTGATCACGATCCACGGATTCGGTCGACGCGATCACTTCACCTCGGTGCTGCTGGGCGGACAAAACCGGGACCTCGCCGATCACGTCGCTGCGCACCTACGGCCGCGGCTCCCCGAGTACGACATCATCACCGAGCTCGAACGGATACCCAAGGATCTGCGTGGGCTCCACCCCGACAACCCGGTCAACCTGCCCACGCAACAGGGTGTGCAGATCGAGTTGCCACCGCGCATCCGCGGTTCGAGCCCGATCTGGGCCGACTGGGATCGCAGCACGATGGTGCCGCCGATGGTGTCGCTGATCGACGGCCTCGCCGACGCCGCGGCGCAGTGGGCTACGGAGCCAACCGTTCGATGACCCACCCCGCGCCGGCATCGGCGCGTCGATAACGGATGCGGTCGTGCAACCGGCTCGGCCGACCCTGCCAGAACTCGTACGAGACCGGGTCGAGCACCCAACCACCCCAGTACCCGGGGCGCGGCACTTCGTCGACGTTGGCAAACGTCTCCTCGAACTTGGCGACACGCTGTTCGAGGGACGATCGATCGGGCAACACCTGCGACTGCGGCGATGACCACGCCCCGATCTGCGAGCTGCGCGGCCGCGACGCGAAGTACGCATCGCTGTCGGCTTCGGGCAACCGTTGGACGACACCGACGACGCGAACCTGACGATGCAACTGCAGCCACGTGAACAACATCGCCGCACGGGGTTGAGCGGAGAGTTGAGCACTCTTCGCCGATTCGTAGTTGGTGTAGAACGCGAGCCCGCGCTGGTCCGCGCCGCGGGCCAACAGGTAACGCGACTGTGGCCAGCCATCGGGATCGACCGTCGACAGCACGAACGCATTGGGCTCGACACACCCGGCCTGCGAGGCCTGTTCGTACCACTGCTGCCATTGCACCAACGGATCGGCGTGCACGTCGGCCGCATCGAGCCCGGCCGATTCGTAGTCGGCTCGCCGCGACGCCAGATCGCTCATTTGGCTGCGATCCGCTCGACGCCGCGCATGTACGGGAGCAGGACCTCGGGGACCGTGACACTGCCGTCGGGCTCGCGGTAGTTCTCGACGATCGCCGCCCAGACTCGCGGTACGGCAAGTGCCGAACCGTTGAGCGTGTGGGCGATGTGGGTTCCCTTCTGACCGGCGACCCGATAACGGATGTCGGCACGGCGCGCCTGATAGTCGCCGAACCACGAGATCGAGGAGACCTCGAGCCAGGCATCGGAACCCGGCGCGTACACCTCGATGTCGAAGCTGCGATGGTGGCTCTGACCCATGTCGCCGGTACAGATCTCGATGATGCGGTACGGCAGGCGGAGGCCGGCGATCAGCGACTCAGCGCGACCGGTCATCTCGGTGAGAAGATCGGGCGCCTGCTCGGGAAGTGCGACGGCCAGTATCTCGACCTTGTCGAACTCGTGGGCGCGCAACATGCCGCGCGTGTCACGACCGGCAGAACCGGCCTCGCGCCGATAGCACGGGGTGTACGCCATGAACCGCAGCGGCATCTGATCGGCGTCGATCACTTCGCCCGCGTAGATCGACGTCAGCGGTACCTCGGCCGTTGGAATGCACCACAGGTCGTCGCGCTCGATGTTGTACGCGTCGTCGGCGAACTTCGGCAGCTGCCCGGTTGCGGTCAGCGTCGCGGTCGTGACCAGAGAGGGCGGACGGATCTCCTCGAAGGCGTCGACGTTGCGATCGAGCGCGTACTGGCACAGCGCCCGAGACAGTGCCGCGCCATTGCCGCGCTGCATCGTGAACATCGCCCCGCTGATCTTGGTGGCGCGCTCGTTGTCGAGGATGCCGAGGGCGGTGGCGGTTTCCCAGTGCGGGACCCGGCGGTGCGCCGGGAACTCGTCGGCCAGACCGACCGGGCCTTTCACCAACGGGTTGTCACGCTCGTCCTTGCCGTCGGGCGCATCGTTGTTGGGGAGGTTGGGGATGCGCAGCAAGACGTCGCGCAGATCCCCCTGCACGATGTCGAACTCGTTGGCCAGGATCCGCTCTTCTTCGCCCAAAGCCCTGCTGCGCAGTTGCAGCTTCTCGGCACCTGCCGTGTCGTCCTGGCGGCGGAGCTCGCCGACCGACTTCGACAGCTCGTTGACCTCGGCGCGGATCGAATCGCGCTTGGCGACGATGTCGCGCGACAGCGCATCGAACGCGATCGCCCGATCGAGCTGGTCGAGCACATCGGGCTGTCCGCGCCTACCCAGGGCGGCTCGGACTGCACCGGGGTCGGCGCGCAACAAACGGACATCGATCACAGATCGGAGAGGTTACCGGTGCTCAGCGGGTGAGGGCGTAGGAGAATCGCCCTGCGGAGTCGCGCCTGCACGAGGTCGTCACAGGAGCCTGCCGAAGGTTGACGAAGCGCCGCCCGGAACGCAGACCGTGGGCGCGGAGCCGTCGGGCGAAGTCGAAGTCGTCGACACTGCCGACCCGTTCGTCGAACCCTCCGATCGCCTCGAAATCGTCGCGGCGACACCAGTACATCCCGCCACCGAGACCGTTGAGGTACGTCGCCAGCTTCGTCATCGCCATGGCCAGATCGATGGCCAGCGAGTGCCGATCCGGATGCTGGATCGCACCGCCGCCGACGTAGCAGCCGGTGGCCAGGAGTCGTTCGATCTCGGCGAACGCCAACGGCGACATGATTCGGTCGGCATCGATCGTCACCAGGATCTGCCCGGCGGCCACCGCGGCTCCGGCGTTGCGCGCCACGGCTACGTTCGGCCGGCCGACCGCGATGACGACGGCACCCGTCGATTCGGCGATGTGAGCATGCGCGCCGTTCTCGTCGCGCACCACGACGACGATCTCCGCGGACGTGCGGATCGCCTGGGCGGCCCGGTTGACGGCGCGCAAGCTGCGATCGAGATCGGCCTGCTCGTCGAGAGCCGACACCACCACGGAGAACCGCGCCATGTCCCAGTGATCGGCCCGATTCGCCGCCGACTTGATCGCGATTTGCACGGGGGTGTCGCCTAGGGTCGCACGATGTGGCTGCGGTGGAGGTCGAACATCTGACGGTCCGCCATGGTGACGTGGTGGCGGTCGACGGCATCTCGTTCACCGCCGAGGCAGGTCAGGTCACCACCGTGTTGGGCCCGAACGGCGCCGGGAAGACCTCGACGATCGAGGTCTGCGAGGGCTATCGCCGCGCCACGGCCGGCTCGGTGAAGGTGCTCGGTTTCGACCCGGCGACTCAGCAACGCCAACTGAGCGAGCACATCGGCGTGATGCTGCAGGAGGGTGGTGTCTACCCCGGCTCACAGGTGTTGGAGACGGTCCGGCACTACGCCGCGCTGTACGGAAAAGGTGCCGATGCCGATGCGCTGGTCGAGGCGGTCGGCCTGACGTCGCGGGGCAAAGCGACGTGGAGACAGCTGTCGGGCGGCGAGCGCCAACGCGTCTCACTGGCATTGGCCCTTGCCGCCAAACCCACCGTCGCCTTTCTCGACGAACCGACATCCGGGGTCGATGTAAACGGCCGCGATGCGATACGGGCGATCATCCGCGATCTGGCGGCGAACGGCTGCGCGGTGGTGCTGGCGACCCACGAGCTCGACGAGGCCGAGCGCCTCGCGGACCGGATGGTGATCATCGATCGTGGCGCCTTGATCGCCGATGGGACGCTGGCCGAGCTGCGCAAGGGCCACGACGAGATCAGATTCCGCAGCGACCCCGAACTCGACCTCCGGGGCCTGGCGGCCGCGACCGGGATCGTCGCGGCCAAGGTCGGCAACGACGAATACGTGATCGATGCCCCACCGCAACCGCGGCTGATGGCGCAGTTGGGCGACTGGCTGGCCGAGGCCGGTCATCCGTTGCACGATCTGCGCGCCGGCGGCCAACGGTTGGAAGACGTCTTCCGCCGGCTCACCGGTGGTGACCAGCCGTGAGGATCACCCTCGTACAATTGCGGGCCGAGCTGCGACGCGTCGCCGGCAACGGCGAGCAACTGTTGCTGACGCTGGGTATCCCAGTGCTGCTGCTGGTCTTCTTCAGCCTGGTCGATGTGTTGCCGACCGGCACCGAGGAGCCGATCGACTTCCTGGCACCTGGCATCCTCGCCCTGGCGACGATGAGCACGGCGATGGTCAGCCTTGGGATCGGCACGGGATTCGAGCGCAGCTATCACGTGCTGAAGCGGTTGGGTACGACGCCGTTGGGGCGCCCACGGCTGGTAGCCGCCAAGATCGGCTCGGTGATCGCCGTCGAAGTGGTGCAGTTCGCCGTGCTGATCCCGGTCGCGTTCGCCCTCGGCTGGGAGCCGGGTTCACCCAACTGGCTGTTGGCCGTCGCCGCCGTGATCGTCGGCACGATGGCCTTCGCCGGTATCGGGTTGATCATGGCCGGCCGGCTGCCCGGCGAGATCAACCTTGCGGCGCAGAACGGCCTGTACCTCGTGCTGCTGCTGCTCGGCGGCATGGTGATCCCGTTTGCCAAGCTGCCCGGCGCCATCCGGGCCGTCGCCCACGCGTTGCCGTCCGGGGCCCTCGCCGATGTGTTGCGCGACGCCCTCGGCAGCGCCGGCACGCAACCCGGAAGGTCCTGGATCGTGCTGGGAATCTGGGCCCTGTTGACACCGTTGCTGGCGGCCCGGCTGTTCCGCTGGGACTAGACGTTCAGCCGGCGAGAACGACTAGAGGCTGGCCGACTTCTCGGGGGGCGCCGGACTGCTGTCGAACTCCGACTTGACCTGATCGAACGTCAGCGGTCGGCGCCGGTAGCTGTTCTCTTCCTTCCAGTCGGTGGCGAACCGCTTGAAGAAGTAGAAGATCACGAGAGCCCACAGGAAGATCGATCCGCCGACCTTCATGATCGCCCCGGCCAACTGCTGATCGTCGGTCGGGCTGAGGTTCCACACCCGCACCGGTTGGTTGTAGTGCTTGTAGACGACGCCTTCGGCGAAGGTGAGCCACCCCGCCGGCACCGTCGGGACGACGCTCTGCAGGAACATGTAGATCGGCTTGGCCGAGTCGCTGATGCGCAGCTCATGGAACGGGCCGACGACCGGCATCCACATCAGCACGGCGGTGAGCACCAGCACGAGGTGCAACGAGTAGTGCAGCGGCGCGCTCTGCACCGATGCGTTGACGACGGGCGGGATGTGCGTGACCATCACCACCCCATTGAAGACGAGTGCGGCGACGATCGGCTTGGTCATGACCTTGACCACGCGCCACGTGCGACCGGTGCCCACGAGCAGCCGCAAGAGCCACGTGGGCGTCGCCAGCAGCACCAGAGGAGGCATGAAGTAGCTCAGCATCATGTGCTGCAACATGTGCACCGAGTAGAGGTACTGCTCGCCGATCTGGTGGATCGGCCAGGTACTGGCGGCGAAGAGCAGCACCATCGCCCCGGCGAAGCACAAGACGTTGGTTCGGGTGACGATGGTCTCGCCCTCTGGCACGGCGCGGGGACCGATGACACGCATCGAGTACACGTATGCCGAGATCAGGAACGCGACAAGCAGGTACACCTCGGGGTCGGCCTGGAACCTCCAGGGGTCGGCGAAGGTCACGCCGAGCATTCGTCAGCCGCCGTCGAAGAATCGGAACGTCATCAACGCGCCGATGTACACGAACACAGCCAGGAAAAGACCCATGTAGAACAGCCAGGCGAACATCTTGTTGTCGTACTTGAGATGCATGAACAGTGAGACGACGGTGAGAAACTTTATGACCATCAGTATCAGCAGGATGGGCAGGTACAACTTGCCGAGATCGAGGTAGTACAGAGCGACCTCGACGCCGGTGACGATCGCCAGGGCCACCGCAACCTTGATGTAGAAACTGTTGGGCTTGTGCCCGTCGGCGTGAGCGTGCCCGGCGTGATCTTCGTGTTCGGTTGCTGGGTGTTCGGTCGTAGTCATCGTGGCGACCTCATGCCGGGATCAGGTAGACGAGGGTGAAGATGACGATCCAGATGATGTCGACGAAGTGCCAGTACAGCCCGATCAGCTCGACGACCTCAGCCTTGTCGCCGGGGATCTTGCCGCGCGAGACGATGCCGACGAGCGCCATCAACATGATGATGCCGACCGTGACGTGAATCCCGTGGAAGCCGGTGAGGGTGAAGAAGCTGGAGCTGAACAAGCTGGTCGTGAAGCCCACGCCCTCGTGATAGAAGGAGGTGAACTCGTAGACCTGGGCGCCGACGAACGTCGACCCGAGCAGGGCGGTGACAGACAGCCAGATGCATGTCAGGCGGTCGTCGCGTTCTTTCGCAGCGCTGACCGCAAGCACCATCGTCAACGAGCTCATCAACAGCACGAAGCTCGACACCGATGTCAGCGGGATGTCCCACAACTGTGCAGGGCCGGGTGAGCCGCTGTGGCGACCGCGGTACAACATGTAGGTGGAGATGAGGCCGCCGAACAGCAGGCACTCACTGCCCAGGAACAACCACATCGCCAGCTTGTTGTTGCTGAGCCCGGTCGAGGTGACCATGTGGCCACCGTGGTCGTCGCCGGCGCCGTGTTCGCCCGCGGACGGCATCCCGGTCAGGGTCGCCTCAGACACTTGCGAGCTCCTTGGACGATTCTCCACCCGGGGCCGGCGGGTCGTAGTCGCTCTCGTCGGCGACCGACGGCTCGAGCGACCAGGCAAACATCGACATCAGCAGAATCGCCCCACCGACCACCGTCAACACATGTGAGTAGATGACGCCGTAGGCCATGATGGGAAGCGAGACTGCCAACACGATCGGCCAGTACGACGGCGACGGCATGTGGATGTGCTGGTCGGCATTGGCCTCTTGCTCGGCGTGCAACTCTTCGGCAGTTCGCACCTTGACCAAGCGTGGCCCGGTATCGGTCTCGACCTCCTCGTACTTCAGGTGGAAGTACTCGTCGAGAGAGTGCACGTGCGGAATGACATCGAAGTTGTGGGGCTTCGGCGGGTTGGCAGTGAGCCATTCGAGAGCACGGGCATCCCACGGATCGATCGGCGATTTCGCCCCTTTGCGGGTCGTGTGCCACACGTTGATCAGGAACAGGAGGATGCCGGTAGCCAAGGTGTAGGAGCCCACGCTGGCGACCGTGTTCCAGAACCGCAGGTTGAAGAAGCCTTCGCCGGTGAGCTTGGCCGGATACACCACCATGCGTCGTGGTTGGCCCTGCAGGCCGAGGATATGCATCGGGCCGAACGTCAGGTTCATGCCGATGACCATCAGCCAGAAGTTCCACTTGCCGAGCGTCTCGTTGAGCATCTTGCCGAAGACCTTCGGCCACCAATAGTAGAAGCCGGCGAAGATGCCGAACACCGCGCCGCCGAACAGGACGTAGTGGAAGTGGGCGACGATGTAGTACGTGTCGGTCTGCTGGGTGTCGCTGGGCGATACCGAGTGGGTGACACCCGAGAGACCACCGATGGTGAACTCGAGGATCATCCCGATCGCGAACATCATCGCCGCGGTGAAGCGCAGCTTGCCGCCCCACATGGTCAGGGTCCAGTTGACGATCTTGACGCCGGTAGGAATGGCGATCAGCATCGTGCTGACCGAGAAGACGGCAACGCTGACCGGCCCGAGCCCGCTGGCGAACATGTGGTGGGCCCACACACCCCAACCGACGAAGCCGATGGCCGCGCCCGAGAAGACCACGAACTTGTAGCCGAAGAGTGGCTTCCGACTGAACACCGGCAGCACCTCGCTGACGATCCCGAAACTCGGTAAAACCAGGATGTAGACCTCGGGATGGCCGAAGATCCAAAACAGGTGTTGCCAGAGCAACGGGTCGGCGCCGGCGTCGACGTTGAAGAACTGGGCGCCGAAGACGCGCTGGAACATGAGAAGGAACAAGGCCACGGTGATGACCGGGATGGCGAACACGAGCAGGAACTGCGTGACGAGCATCATCCACGTGAAGACCGGCATCTTCATCAGGGTCATACCGGGAGCGCGCATGTTGAGGATGGTGACGATGAGGTTGAGTGCGCCGGTCAGCGAGGCGATGCCGGTGATCTGCAGGCCGAGCGACCAGAAGTCGACGCCATGCGTCGGCGAGAACAGGGCGTTGGCGTTGGGCTGATACATGAACCAGCCACCGTCGGCCGCGCCGCCGAGGAACCATGCCGTGTTGAGGAA
Organism: Ilumatobacteraceae bacterium; assembly: GCA_040005915.1. Taxonomy (GTDB): domain Bacteria; phylum Actinomycetota; class Acidimicrobiia; order Acidimicrobiales; family Ilumatobacteraceae; genus JAENVT01. The sequence continues at coordinate 8,669 of JBDTYA010000342.1, read as the reverse complement.
GATCCCACCGAACAGGAAGCACCAGAACCCGAAGGCGTTGATGCGTGGGAAGGCGACGTCTCGGGCACCGATCTGCAACGGCACGAGGTAGTTGCCCCATGCCGCCGCCATGGGCATGACGAAGAGGAAGATCATCGTCGTGGCGTGCATGGTGAACATCTGGTTGTACAAGCTGGCGCTGAGCAGGGTGTTGTCGGGTGCCGCGAGCTGTGTGCGGATCAGCAGTGCCTCGAGACCGCCGATGACGAAGAAGGACATGGCGGCGACGCCGTACATGATGCCGAGCTTCTTGTGGTCGACCGTGAACACCCAGGACCGCCAGCCGGTCGTCGAGACAGGCCGCCGGAAGACGCCTAACGACGACGCCGGGGTGACGGGCTTCGGTACGTCGCCACCCGCTAGGGCAGGAACATCGGAGGGTCGCTCGATGATGGCCATCTGGGATCTTCCTTACTTCCGCTCGAGCAGGTAGGCGACGATCTGATCGATCTGATCGTCGGTGAGATTGAGGTTCGGCATGCCGCGGTACTTCCCACCGTTTTCGTCTTTCTCGGCCTCACTGGAGTACATCGGTTTCTTCGCTGGGGCGTTGCGAACCCAGGAGCGCAGCTCTGCCTCGTTGAAGCAATCCGGTGTGACACCCTTGAGGTACAGCGCGCCGAACTCCTCGGGGGTCGCGTCGTGCAACTTCTTGCGGCACACATCGGTCAACAGGTCGAAGGTGGCACCGGCGAACGTCGTGCGGCTCATGAGGTGCGTCAGGTTGGGCGCGTTGCCGGCGATGACGTAGAGGTCGGGGTAGGCGATGACCGGATCGGTGGAGTTGCTGCCGTCCGGGTTCTCCTGCATGAGGCCGTTGACCTGATGGCACCGCGAGCACTGGGCGCGGAACGCGTCTTCGCCCTGCAGGCCGGCGGGGTCGGTCGGCTTGCCGGCCGGTGCCAACTGATCTGACACCCACGTCGAGAAGTCATTGGGGTCGAGGCCGACGGCGTCCATGCGCATGCGGGCATGACTGAGCCCGCAGAACTCCGTGCACTGGCCGGCGAAGATGCCGGGGTGATCGGCTTCCATGCGCAACGGATGAACGCGGCCGGGCACCGCATCGCGCTTGCCGTTGAGCTTCGGGATCCAGAACGAGTGGATGACGTCGTTGCTGGTGATGCGCAGCAGCACGTGGACCTTGGTCGGCAGCACCAGTTCGCCACTCGTGACGAGCGGCTGGGCGATCTCGACTCCGCCACAGTTCTGTACGGGGTACTCGTACTCCCACCACCACTGCTGGCCGGTGACATTGACGACGCACTGCGTGTCGCTGGTCTTGGCAAGCGAGAAGACGGTGCTGACCGTGGGGATGCCGACGCCGATGAGGATGATCGCCGGGAGGATGGTGAGGGCGATCTCGAGGGCCGGGCGTCCATGGGTCTGCTTCGGCATCTCCTGGCCGTGATCCCTGAACCTGATGACGACGAACAGGATGATGCCGAACACGATGACGCCGACGACCCCGGCGATGATGAACACCGGAAGCTGCAGGTTCTGGATCTTCCGGGCGTTCTCGCCCTCCGGCTGGAACGTGTCCTGTGGCGCGTTGCGCGCGCACCCGCCCAACAGGGCCGCCGCAGCGACGATGGCCAGGCCGATGGCCGCTCGCTGTTTCACGAATTTCACCGTACTCACTGGCTCGTCAACTGTGCTCATTTTCTCGGGGCTCATCGCTCAGGGAACCTGGATCTCGATCTCGGCACCGTCGACACCCGGGACGCTGAAGCTGTACGGCAGCTTGGGGCTGGCGATCGATGGCTTGGGGAGCACGAACGACAGGAACTGGCTGCCGTCCTTGCCGTGCACCAGCGTCGTGCAGGCCTTCGGCCGTGTCTTGACGGTCGTGCCGTTGATGTCTTCGGAGAACTCTCCCATGTTGACGGTGAGGCGCCGCGGCTCGGGATCGCGGTTCTTGAAGATGATGTTGACCACGTTGCCACGCGACACGGTGACGGGATCCTGGTTGCCCGGTTGGGCGAGTTGGTGGGCGGTGAGCTTGCCGCCCGCCAGCGTGACGGTGATACCGATGGCAGCCTTGGAGGCCACGGCCTGCGAACCCTTCTCGTCGACCTCGGCCTGCTCGCCGGGGCCTCTCTCGGCGAGGGAGCACGCCGCGCCGTTGTCGGTCTTCGTGGTGGGGTGTTCGGCGATCGGTCGCTGCCCATCGACCGCCATCACGGCGCCGGTGCTGACCAGGCCGAGCGCGGCGATGGTGCAGATGCCCGTGACGACACCCTTCTTCAGGCCCGGCTTCGACGCGAACACGAACCCGCCGAACAACACGAGCGCGCCGGCGACGACGAACACCACCGGGCCGCCGCTCTTGTCGATCCACAACATGATCCGCGAGAACGAGTAGATCACTGCGGCGAGGCCCGACGCAGCCAGCACCGGGAACTCGAGTGGGTGCAACATGCGTTTGCGCAGCGCAGCGTTGTATGCCGGATCGGCCGAGGCCCGCTCACTCCAGCCGTGCACCATCCACTCGACCGCCGAAGCGATCAGCAGCACGACGCCGGCCTTGAACACGATGGGCTTCGACACTGCGCCGACGGCTATCGCGCCGACCGAGACAGCGGTGAGCAGCGGCCACATGCTGCTCCCGACCGGCGGCTGGGCGGCCGCAGCGGTGGTCGCCGCGTTCTCCGTCATCGCCGAGACGTTGCCGTCGCGCGTGTAGTAGTTGACCGCGAACAGGAGCGCGAAGGCGACCGCTGCGCTGAGCAGGCCCATGACGCCGAGCCATCCTGCGGCCCCGCCCTTCGACACGCCGAACACCACCGCGGCGACGATCGACAGGACCGTTGCGCCGAGGAAGAGTTTTGAACCTGTGGTGAACATTCGTGCCCCTCGCCTACTTCGTCACGTACACCACGAGCCACAGTACGAAGAACATCGCACCGAGGAAGTACCAATACAACGCGTGCGCCGCCACGATCTCGCGATCCGTGGTGCGACCACCCATGTAACGAAACGCCGTGACCGCACTGAATCCGATTCCGATGATCAGCAACAATACGAAGGAGCCTGTGATCGCGTAGAACATGGTGTTGTACGCAGTGGCACCCTTGCCGCCGATCGGCAACTTCATCCTGGCGTAGATGAACGCCTGGGCGTTGACGATGGCCACGCCGATCACCGCCACCAGGGTCAGACCGAGCGCGGCGTGACTGCGGGCATCGCGACGGGCCGCATACACCGTCCACTGGGCGAAGATGCCGACGAGCACGAATGCCAGCAGCATCGTGTTGGCCGGTACCAACGGGACCTTGATGCCCTTCGGCAACCAGCGGCCGCCACTGACGTCGAGCGCCGCCGTGCGGAACCGCATCCACAACGCCAACATGGCACCGATCAACGACGCGGCCGCAACGCAGCCGAGCGCGGTGCCGACGAACAACTGCCGGCGCGGGGCCGGCGCGGCGGCGGATGGCAGAGCAAGCATCAGCGGTCCCTCCGTGGCTTCAGGTCGAGCAGGGGTTCGGCGGACGCCACCGAGTGCACATCGGCGAAGTTGGCGATGGGTGCAGGCGACGATGTGGCCCACTCCAACGTCTGGCCGTCCCAAGGATCGTCACCGGCCGGCGGACCATCGGTGAACGAGCGCGTCGCCAATCCGATGAAGGCGATGACTGTGACGAACATCAGGATGTGGCCGGCCGCCGACAGGCCGTTCCACAGGTTCTGCGGACCGGCGTAGTCGAACTCGCTGGCATTGGCGGGCTGCTTGGCGAACCCGGCGATGAGGTACGGGAGCGACGCCAGCACGGTGGCGATGAAGCCGAGAGCGGCCAGCGGGAGCGCCATCTTGTCGGGGATCGAGCGACCCCACAGCTTCGGGCCCCAGTAGGTGACGGCACCGAGGGCACTGAGCACCGCGCCGTAGACCACGTAGAGCCAGACGCCTTCCTCGAACACCGTGCCGGTGACCTGGGCATCGCCGATCAGATAGACGGCATTGGCGACGACACCGACGAAGACCATCAGGGCGCCGAGCAGACCGAAGACCAATGGGGCGGTGATGCGCGGCCTGCCGCCACGCATCGCCAGCGCGCCAAGGGAGATGACTATGAAACCGCCGAGGATCGGTAGGAGGTTGAAGAACGCATACGGCACCACGTCGCTGAGCCAGGCGCCGAGCGCTACATGACTGATGTTGCGGGAGATGACCGCCGGTTGCTGCAGCACGCCGCCGAGCGCTGCGCTGATGCCCAACAACGCGACACCGCTGAAGATCACGCCGCGCATGGGCAGCTTGCGACCGCTGGCAACGGCGATGACCTCGGCGGTGAATCCGAAGACCGGCACGGCGTAGACGAACGTCGCCGGTTGCGAGAAGCCGAACCCGATCCAGTCGTCGATGCCCCGGTTGCCACCGAAGCCGGCGCGGCCGTACCGGTAATCGATGTACGTGAACACCAGGGCGCCGATGACGGCCGGCAACACGAGCAACAGGCCCAGCGCACCGACCAGCGCAGACCAGGCGAACACGGGGACGCGGCGCATGTTCATGCCGGGTGCACGGGTCGTGAGGACGGTCGTGGCCACGGACCCTGCGCCGGCGGAGAGGCCGAGCAGCAAGACGATGTGGGCGACCAGGAACAGGCCGACGAACTTCCCGTTGCCGCCACCGGGCCCGCCGTTGGCGGCGATCGAGACGACCAGCAGGACGGCCCCGACGAACCACGTCCAGAAGCCGGCCGCGGCCAGCCGTGGGAAAGTCAACGAGCGGGCACCCAGTTGCAGCGGCACGACAGCGATGGCGATGCCCAGCAACAGCGGCACGACGACGATGAACGTGAGACCGATCCGGTACAACGAGAACAGCTGCGGCATGGCGTTGACGTCGAGCATCGAAGCCCCCGCATCGATGCGTTCGATGCCGAGCAACGCAGCGATCACGAGCACGCCCAGTAGGGCGACGAGCGACACGGCGATGAACAGCCGACCAATGCGCTTGTGGTCTGTCGTGGTCAACCAATCGGCAGCCGATGAGATGCGCGCGCCGGCAGAGGCCGTGGCCGTCGCGCTCGCCGGGGCGCTCGCAGCGTTCGTATCGATGGTGGTCATAGGCGGCGAACTCTTTTCGTTTCGGGCGCGAGAGCGCGCGCCCGATTCAATGCTCGATCGGTTACGGACGATTGCGTTACACCTGCGAGATTACCCATAGCTCGGCGCGCGGGCGGAAATCCTCAACGGCCCGAGAGGACCAGGACGTCGATCGTCATCGAGGCGAACAGCAATGTGACGTAGGTGATGCTGAATCCGAACACGCGCATCGACCGTTGCGGGGTGGGGTTTTTCACGAGATCAGCGGTACTCCACAAGAAGAGGCCACCTGCAATGACGGCAGTGAGGATGTAGATCAGCCCGAGGTGAGCAACCGGGATCAGCAGCAATGTGAACGACACCATCACGATGGTGTAGCCGACCATCTTGCGCGCGGTGACCTCGGCGCTCTGGACCGCCGGGAGCATCGGGACGTTTGCGGCGCGGTAGTCGTCGGCGTATCGGATGGCCAGCGCCCAGAAGTGCGGCGGTGTCCACAGGAACATCACGGCGAACAACACGACGGGCGACCAGGCGACATCGTTGCGCACAGCAGCCCAGCCGACCAGCACCGGCACTGCGCCGGCCGCGCCACCGATGACGATGTTCTGCGTGCTGGTGCGCTTGAGCCACAGCGTGTAGACGAACACGTAGAAGAGGGTCGCCGAGAGCGCCAGGATTGCCGACAGGAGGTTGGCTCCGACCCACAGCACAGCGAATGCGACCGCCTCGAGCATCAGGGCGAAGATCAGCGCACTGCGCGGCCGGATGAGCCCGGTGACCAGCGGGCGGTTCTGCGTGCGTGGCATCAGCTTGTCGATGTCGCGGTCGATCACCATGTTGATGGCGTTGGCGCCACCTGCGGCCAGAGTGCCGCCGAGGAGGGTGATGCCCACGAGCGACCACGACGGCCAACCCCGCTGGGCCAGGACCATGGTGGGCACCGTGGTGATCAGCAGCAGTTCGATGATGCGCGGCTTGGTCAGCGCCACGTACGCCCCGACGAGGGTGGTCGGCGTACGCCTGCCGCCGTGGGCGATCCCGTTACGGCCGAGCCGAGCCGGTGCAAGCCGCGAAGGGACGAGTGGGCGAGCGCCGACAGCCATTGCGACCATCGTACGGGCGTCGCAAGACTGCGGCCAAGCGGCAGAATGAGAAGATGGCTCCAACGCCCGTCCCAGTCGAAGTCGGCGAGACCGACACCGACGACGAAACCGTCCCCGATCTACCGTGGATCGTGCTGGTCTGGAACGATCCGATCAACCTCATGAGCTACGTCACGTTCGTCTTCCAGAAGGTCTTCGGCTACAGCCTCGAGAAAGCGACGTCGTTGATGCTCGACGTACACGAAAAAGGCCGCGCCGTCGTCTCCAGCGGGGCGCGCGAAAAGGCCGAGATCGACGTGTTCCGTTTGCACGAGCACGGTCTGTGGGCGACGATGCAGCACGACAACTGATGGCTCGCAAACGTGCATTCATCCCACCCGTCGAGCGCGTTCGCGACGGTTTCGTGTTCAACATCGGCGACGAGGAACGTCAGCTCGTCACCCGCTTGTTGACCGAGCTCGGTCAGTTGTTGATGGGCGAGGCGGGCGACCCGCGGCTCATCCGCATCTTCCCGCCGGCGTATCACCTCGCCGACGACGCCGAGGCCGACGCCGAGTATCAACGCCTCATGCGCGAAGACCTTGTGGCCTCCCGACTGGCGGGCATCACCGCGGTCAACACGGCTCTGCATGAGCCGGGCCCCGTCGGGGAGGAGACGATGGTCTCGTTTGTCCAGGCCATCAACGGCCTGCGACTGGTGCTGGGAACGATGCTCGATGTCTCCGAGGAGCACGATCCCGACGACATCGACGATGACGACCCTGCGGTTGGCGAACACCACCTCTACAACTTCTTGAGCTGGCTGCTCGACTGGGCCGTGCGGGCGCTGGGCGAGCCGACGTTCACGCCGCGGGGAACATGAAGCACCCGACGGTACCCAGCCCGGCGTACACGCCGACGCTCGGCCCGATGCGGTACCGGATCAGCTCCACAACGTTGTCCGAGCGCTCGAGCGCGTCGGCCAACGCCGCGGTCATGCGCTCGCCGGAGCGATCGGCCCACCCGACGGCAACGTTGAGGCGAGGTCCCCAACCGAGAGCAGTCGCGGTCATCGCATCGACCGCCTGCGAGATCGTCCCGGCGTTGGCGACCACCTGCAGCTTCCCCATGTGCATCGACATCACCTGGACGGCCTCCCCCCGCTCGTCGTCGGCGCCACCGGAGCGGATGAAGTCGAGCTCACCGACCACGAACGAGGCACCGATTCGAGGCGCCAACGACTCGGCGATCTGGACCGCATCGTCGAGCGATGCCCCGCCGGCGATCGCCTCGGCGGCGGCCCACACGCAACAGCTCACGCCGAACCCCGCCGTGCCGGAATCGACGATGCGCACAGGCACGGGCAGCGCCCGCGTGGCCAACCGCGCCGCGTTCAAGGTGCCCGAGATCGCCGACGTGACATGGACCGACAGGATCTCGTCGCACCCGGTGTGCAGCAACGACTCGTACGCCGCGGCGAACTGGCCGGAGCTCGGTTGGCTGGTGCGCACGCGCGGCGGCGGCTCGGCGCTCAACAGCTCGTAGAAGCGATCGGTGTCGAGGTCGACTCCCTCGAGGTACTCGTGATCGTCGATGGTCACGGTGATGGGAACCACCTCGACCCGGTACCGCTCGGCCAGCTCCGGAGGGAGCTGCGAGTTGGAGTCGGTGCAGATCCCGATCATCCAGCTGCCCGGCCGCGACCCATGGGGGCACGATAAGCCCATCGGGTACCGATGTCGCCGGTCGCTCCGCGAAATGGCGTTAAGGGTTCGTCAAGAATCCGATCGAGATCCTTGGTCACGACCGAGATCTGTCAGCCAGGCCGGCAACCGGCTGGGTCGGCCGGACGAGGTCACGCACCCGTGGACCGTGACAGCGGTCGCCCGCACGGCATCGGTGACCGTCAACAGGTACGCCATCTGGAACGAGGTGCGCGTGGCCGATGCCAGAACGAGGTGCACGTCGACCTCCTCGTCGAATCGCAGCGGCTGCCGGTACTGCACGAAACACTCGAGCACTGCGTAGTCGACACCGTCCGCCCGCATCTCGGCATACGGATGGCCGAGTGCGCGCAAGTACTCGACCCGGGTCTCCTCGAGGTACGGGAGGTAGCGGGCGTGGTGCACGATCCCCATCGCATCCGTTTCCGCGAACCGCACCCTGATCCGATGGTGGAACGGATAGGTGGTCGCGTCGAGCGACGGTTCCGCGGAGAGACGCACGGTGCGCACCGTACCGTCCGGGCCGAATCAGCTGGCGCGATTGCGCGGACCTGCTGATAGTGTTGCGACGCTCTCAACCGGAATTAGTTCCCTAGCCCCCATCGTCTAGTGGCCTAGGACACCACCCTTTCAAGGTGGCGGCACGGGTTCGAATCCCGTTGGGGGTGCTGGTCAGATTGTTCACAGTCTGGTCCCGTGGTGAAGCTGGAGTTCACGCCGGCCTGTCAAGCCGGAGGTCGCGGGTTCGAGTCCCGTCGGGACCGCT
>JBDTYA010000341.1:0-8946 GCA_040005915.1 Ilumatobacteraceae bacterium | reverse complement strand
CGACCTCGCCCGACCGACCGCCCCCCGACCTCGCCCGACCGAACTTTGTCGCTGGCAAGCTGCTGGGCGCCTCGGCAGCGACAAAGTTCGGGTGGATTGGGGAGTTTCGTGGGTGGTCAGCCGAGGGTGATGTGGGAGCCGGAGAGCTGGACGTTGCCACCGACGACCCGGCCGCCCTTGACCTCGGAGCCGCTGATCTGGATCCCGCCGCCGGGGGCGGCAACGATACCGCTCCACGTGACGTGACTACCGGACAGCACGATGGCGTTGAGCCAGCACGATCCGCCACCGGACAACAGCGTCGGCATGGCGGCCGAGGCCGGTGTCATGGTCGTGCTGCCGCTGATGGTGATCCGACCGGTCGCGACGATCGTGACACCGGTGAGGATGGGTGACGACGCGGAGATCGTCACGTCGCCGGCGACGTAATGGATGCCGGGCGACAGGTTGCCCTTGCTGAGGATGATGCTGTCGGGGTGGGCGACGTAGCCCGGCTGTGACGAGTACTTGCCACCCGGTGCGAAGTCGCTGATCAACCACGGCAGCCCGCTGGCAACCTCGGTCGAGTTGTGGACGATCCCGGCGCTCGCGATCGTGTGGCGGATGTTGGCCGCTCCGCCGTACGAGAGGGTGCCGGACACCGACACGTCACTGCCGGAGATCATCACATTGCCGTTGCCGCGGACGTTGCCGGTGATCGACACGTGACTGCCCGACATCTGCAGGCCGCTGCCGAACGAACCCTCGAACAGCGACATCACCGTCGGGCCGGCGAGGCTCTGCACGGGCATCGTCGTGGTCGTGGTCGTCGCCGATGTGGTTGTCGTGGCCTTCGGCATGGTCGTCGTGGTCGACGTCGTCGTGGTCGACGTCGTCGTTGTCGACGTCGTCGTTGTCGACGTGGCGGTGGTCGCGGTGGTCGTCGGCGCGGCGGTCGTGGTCGGGGCGGCGGTCGTGGTCGGGGCCGCGGTCGTGGTTGGTGCCGCGGTCGTGGTTGGTGCGGCGGTCGTGGTTGGCGCCGCGGTCGTGGTTGGTGCGGCGGTCGTGGTTGGCGCCGCGGTAGTGGTTGGCGCCGCCGTCGTGGTTGGCGCCGCGGTCGTGGTAGCCGCAGTTGACGTCGTCGTGGCGGCAGCTGTTGTCACCGACGCCAGCGTTGTGGAGGTGGAGGTGGAGGTGGTGGTCGGTGCCTCGGTCGTCGTGGTCGGTGCGACGATCTCGCAGACGTTGGGCGCGCCCGGCGTACCGAGTTCGCCGAGGGTCCCGTACGTCGTCACCGACGTGCACCAGTTCGCCGCCAAGGAGTTATCGAGCGTCGGCGCGCGCAGCGCCGCCGCAGCCCCGACCGCGTACGGCAAGGGACTGCTGGGTGTCCACGTGACGCGGTCGACCGGGCGCAACGCCGCGTCGTACAGATTGATCTCGTCGGCACCCTCTACCAGCGGGAACGCCGAACCGTAGACGTAGTCGACGTGGGCGCCACCGTTCACAGCGGCTCTGTCGCGACCGAGGACGAACGTGCCACCCGGGGCCAGCGGCAGTGGCTTCGCCGAGGTGATCGTGAACCTGTCGTAGTCGTCGTCGCGCAGGACCCAGCCATTGAGGTCGACGGTCTCGGTACCGGCGTTGTACAGCTCGAACCATTCGGCGACGGTGTCGCTGAGGGCCGCCGGATCGATGTCGATCTCGTCGATGACCACCCCGGCGTGCGGGTTCTGAGCACAATCGTTGGCCGCACCGGGCGTGCCGCGGTCGCCGCTGCCGAACTGCGGCCCGCTGACGCACCAGGTCCCATCGACCAGCGCTGTCGATGCCCCGTTTGGACGCGGCTCGACATCGGCCTTCCAGTGGACCTCGTCGACGCGTTGCCCGTATTGATCGGTGAGGATGATTGCGTCGGTGCCGTTGCTCAACACGAATCCGCTGCCGTACGAGTACGCAACGGGCGCGCCGCCGTTCTTGGTCAGGTCGGTATTGCGTCCGAGCACGAGGTACCCATCGGCCGGCACGACGAGCGAACCCTTGATGGTGTGACGATCGGATGCTCCATCGGTGAGGGTCCAGCGGGCGAGGTCGACCGGTGCCGATGTCGTGTTGTGCACCTCGAACCACTCGCCTTCGCTGTCGCCGACGACGGCGGGGTTGCGCATCACTTCACTGATCACGACGGCGGGTGGCGGGAGCGGCTGCGCGCACGAACCGGCAGCACCCGGTGAACCGAAGTCGCCGACGCCGAAGGGCACCGTCGACTCGCACCAGTTGGCCCCGAGGGCGTTGTCGGCCGTAGGGCGACTGAGGCTGATGGAACGACCGGTGGGAATCGGGAAGCCCGCAGCCGCGCTCCACTCGACGCGATCGACGATCGCCCCCGTCCTCGACTTCAGGATCACGCGACCGCTCGCGTTGTACAGCGGCACTCCCGTGCCGTAGACGTAGTCGGCCTTGATCCCGCCGTTCACCGCGGGATCACCATTCGCGGCGAGCACGGAGTGACCCCCGCCGGCGATGACGAGCGACGTGATCGTGTCGGTCTTCATGTCGCCGCCGACGATCGTCCAACCGGAGAGATCGACGGCGCTCGAACCGAGGTTGGAGATTTCGAACCACTCGGCCTTGCGCTCGCTGGCCGGGGCGGCCGGATTGAACATGACCTCGGTGATGACGATCGGCTGGTCGCCGGGTGCCAGGCACGACGATGCGGTGCCAGGCGTGCCGTTGTCACCGGCGGCCCATGGCAGCGTCGACGTGCACCAGTTGCCGCCGACGTTGTTGTCGAGATTCGGGTCGCGTAGCGACATCGACGCGCCGTCCGGATCAGGGAAGGTCCTGCCGTTGTCCCAACGCACGCGGTCGAGTTGAATGAGGTCGCGATCTGCGATCACGATCTCGTCGGTGTCGTTCTGCAGCGACATCCCGCTGCCGTACGCGTAGTCGGGGGTGAGCCCGCCGTTGGCGGTCGGCTTGGAGGCGAACACGGCAAAGCCCTTCGCCTGCACGACCACCGGCGTCGTGACGGTGAAGCTGTCGTAGTTGTCGTCCTTCACCGTGAAACCCGTCATGTCAACCGGCTGATCGTCGGGGTTGTAGACCTCGAACCACTCGCCCCGCGCATCTGCGGTCCGGCCGGGGTTCTGCATGATCTCGGTGATCACCAGGTGCTGTGTCGACGGCTGGCAGCGGTTCGGCGCGCCAGGACTGCCGAGATCACCGCGGCGCATGACCGCCACGGCTGTGCACCACTTCGAGCCCTTGCTGTTGTCGGCAGAAGAGTCGGACAGCGACATCGAGGCGCCATCCGGCACCGTGAACCCGTTCGTCCAGTCGACCCGATCCCGCTCGACTGCGCCCGCGTCGCGCAGGATCAGCCGGTCGTTGGTTTCCGACAGGACGATCGCGTTGCCGTACACGAATTGCGGTGACACGCCGCCGTTGCCGAACGAGTCGCCGTCGCGCGCCAGCACCACGTATTGGCCGGCGGCGATGTCGATCGAGGGCAGCACGAGGTGATCGTGCACATCGTCGCTCAGCGTCCAACCCAGGAGGTTCGTGGCCTGGTCACCGGCGTTGTAGAGCTCGATCCATTCGCCGCGCGAGTCGTAGACCCGCTGCGGGTTGATCATCAGCTCGTTGATCACGACGTTGGGACCACGTACGGCCAGCGCCGTCGGGCCCGAGTCGATCAGCGCGACGGCAGCCGCACATGACAATGCCAAAAGAGACCCAGCTATCCGCCGCCACATGACAGAGGTATCGGCGCGGCTGTCCCGGCCATGAGTCAAGATTGTGTCTATGGATTTCGCGGAGCGTGTTGCAATCGTGACGGGTGGCGCATCGGGCATGGGTGCCGCGACGGCCCGGCGGCTGGCCGCAGGTGGTGCGCGTGTCGTGATCGTCGATCGCAACGCCGACCTCGCCCACTCCGTGGCCGAAGAGGTTCAGGGAACGCCAGCTGTGGGTGATGTCGCCGACTCGTCGTTCTGCGACAGCACGGTCGCGATGGTGCTCGACCTTCACGGGTCGCTCGACGTGCTCGTCAACGCCGCCGGCGTGATCGTGCGGGCCAGCGGAGAGGACACCACCGACGATCAATGGGCCAAGATCATGGGGGTCAACGTCAGCGGCACCTTCTTCATGTGCCGGGCGACGCTACGGGTGATGAAGCCGCGCGGCCAGGGAGCGATCGTCAACTTCGGCTCGATCTGGGGAGACCTCGGCTCGGCGGGCGTCGCCGCCTACTGCGCGTCGAAGGGCGCAGTCCACAACCTGACGCGGGCTCTGGCGATGGACCACGCTGCAGACGGCATACGGATCAACGCCGTCTGCCCCGGAGAGGTGAACACGCCGATGCTGCAGTCAGAACGGTCCGAAGCCGTCACCGACCAGCTGCTGGCGGCCATCGCTGCAACCGTGCCGATGGGCCGGCTCGCCGACCCCGACGAGATCGCCAGGGTCGTGTGCTTCCTGGCCTCCGACGCGGCCAGTTACATGACCGGTGCAATGGTCAGCGTCGACGCCGGGTACGGCGCCCGATGAGCGTGCCGTACCGGCGGCTCGGTGGGGCCGGTGCGCTGGTCGCACCGCTGGCGCTCGGCACCGACAACATCCTCAACCCGACGCCGGAGGACGAGTCGAGCCGCATGATCATCCGTGCCCTCGATGCCGGGATCAATCTCATCGACACGTCCGACAGCTACGGCTCCGGCGAAGCCGAGCGCGTGATCGGGCGCGTGCTCGCCGAGAGCGGTCGCCGCGACGAGGCGATCATCGCCACCAAGGTCCACTACCCGACCGGCCCGGGGCCCAACGATCGCGGCAACTCGCGGCTGCACATCATGCGCGCCTGCGAACAGTCGCTGCGACGTTTGCAGACCGACCGCATCGATCTCTACCAGTTGCACCGCCCCGACTTCGCCGTGCCCGCCGAGGAGACCATGGGTGCTCTCACCGACCTCGTCCGCCAGGGCAAGGTCTGTTACGTCGGTAGCTCGACCGCGCCGGCCTGGAAGGTCTTGGAGGGTGTGATGTTGGCCGAGCTGAAGGGCCTCGTGCCGTTCGTGACCGAGCAGCCGCCGTACAACCTGCTCGACCGGCGAGTCGAGAACGAGTTGGTGCCGATGGCGCTGAAGTACGGCCTCGGTCTTCTGCCGTGGTCGCCGTTGGCCATGGGGGTCCTGGCCGGCCGATATGCCGACGACAACATCCGGCCCGAGGGTTCGCGTGCCTCGGTGCGCGGCGGGATCTATGCGGAGCGGGTCAGCCAGGGAGCGGTCGAGGCCGGTAACCGTTTCGTGCGGCTTGCCCGCGATGCCGGTATCGATCCGGCACGACTGGCCATCGCATGGGTGATGCACCAGCCCGCGGTCATCGCCCCGCTGATCGGGCCGAAGTCGGTCGAGCAGTTGGAACACCTGTTGCCGGTGATGGACATCGTCATCTCCGACGAGGTCTTTGCGGCGTGTGACGACATCTGCGCGCCCGGCAGCGCGGTCGCCAACTTCCACAACAGTGCGCCGTGGATGAAGATGCGGATCGGGTCGGGCTGAATCCGTGGATCACGCGGCCAACGCCTGGGAGCTGTTCGAGAGCATCCCTGAAATGGTCGTGGTCGTCGGCGGTGGCGATGTGATCCTCTACGCCAACAAGCACTGCAACGCGATCGTCGGCTGGGAGCCTGCGGAGTTGGTAGGAAGGCCATTGGGCGTGATCCTTCCCGACCGGCCAAACGCAGAGCACGCCGGACATGGCACGGCGTTGCATCGGGCGGGCCACGAGGTGCCGGTCGAGATCGCCCTCAGCCCACTCAGCGGGGATCAGGGAGCGACGGTAGCGACGGTGCGCGATGCGACCGAACGAATTCGGACCTCGGAGTTGCTGTCGGCGGCGGAGTCTCGGCTCGAGGTGCTCGACGACCGGGACCGTATCGCCCGTGACCTGCATGACAGCGTGATCCAACGGCTGTTCGCAGCCGGGCTGCACCTGCAAGCGTCAGCCGATCGCCCCGACAGCAAAGCCCGCGTGTCAGCGGTCGTCGACGAGATCGACGAGGCCATTCGCGAGATCCGCGGAGTCATCTTCACGCTGCACCGCCCCGGTCACATCGACAGTGGATTGGAGGCTGCGCTACGCGCCAGCATCGACGAAGCGGCACGCATGCTGGGGCATCGGCCGACGCTTCGCCTCGGCGGCATCCTGATCACCGTCTCCGGTGAGCTCGGTTCCGAGCTGGTGGCTGTGCTGCGCGAGGCGATGATGAACGTCGCCAAGCATGCTTCGGCATCGAAGACCGAGGTGTCGCTCGATGTCGGCACCGACACCGTCACCCTCGTGATCTCCGACGACGGCGTCGGGTTGACCGGCGCGAAATCCGACGACACCGGCGGGCTCGGGCTGCGCAACATCGAGGAACGTGCGGTGCGATTGGGCGGCGAGTCCCAGTTCCTGCCGGGTGCGCCCCGAGGGATGCAGCTTCGATGGATCGTGCCGCGCCGGACCTGATCGACAGGGTTCCTAGTGATCGGCCTTGGCGCGGACCGCGAAGACCGCAGCCTCGGTGCGACGGGTCATGCCGAGCTTCATCAGGATCGACGACATGTAGTTCTTCACGGTCTTCTCGGCCCGGTTGACCTGCACCGCGATCTGCCGATTCGTCAATCCCTCGGCAACGAGGTCGAGGATCGTGCGTTCGAGCTCGGTCAACGCGGCCAAGCGGGGGTCCTGGTCGTGTTGAGAATTGCGGAGCCTTTCGAGCAACTGGCCGCCGATGTGGGGATCGATCAGTGATTCGCCGCGCGCCACGCGGTGCACTGCCGACACCAGGTCGTTGCCGCGGATCTGTTTCAAGACGTAGCCCGCGGCACCGGCGATCACCGATTGCAACAACGCCTCCTCGTCCGAAAACGACGTCAGCATCAGGCAGGCGAGATCGGGATCGATGCTGCGAACCTCGCGGCACACTTCGACTCCGCTGCCATCCGGGAGCTGCACATCCAGCACCGCCACCTGTGGGCGAGTGGCGCGAATGCGGGCGACAGCGTCGGCACATGTCGCCGCTTCACCGACCACCTCGATCGTCCCGTCGGCTTCGAGCAGTTGCCGGACACCTTCGCGAACGAGCTCGTGATCATCGAGCAAGAACACCGTCACCCGGTCGGGAACTTCACCCATTGGCCAATGGGACCACATCCTGCGGGAATCGCCAAGGACCAAGGTCCCGACCAATCGTCACGAGTGACTGGCCCGACGTCGATCCTGGACAGCGTCGATGACTTCGTCGATGCCCCGCACGGCCTTCTCGAGGCGGTCGGCGAGCGCCGTCTCGTCGGACGCACTCGCCATGATCGACGTGCCGAGCGCGAACAGTTGCTGGATGACGAGGTCGAGTGATTCCTGGAGCTGATCGATCCTCGTCCTGGCCAGGGCGAGGTCGATCCGCGCGATCGCGCCATCGACGGACGACTGTCGCAGGGCCGTCATGTCGC
This sequence comes from Ilumatobacteraceae bacterium, assembly GCA_040005915.1. Classification (GTDB taxonomy): domain Bacteria; phylum Actinomycetota; class Acidimicrobiia; order Acidimicrobiales; family Ilumatobacteraceae; genus JAENVT01. Next base: position 1,471 of record JBDTYA010000341.1, on the reverse strand, counting down.
GGACCGTCGAGACGAGGATCGTGGAGTTGGGCAACGAGTTCTGCTGCAGGTCGATGGGGAACAGGGTGCTGTCGGCACGTCGGCCCTCGGCATCGAGATCGTCGACTTCGCGGATGAGGACGTCGATCGGCTGGCCGACCAGATCTCCCGGCTCGTAGCCGAACAGGTCCAGCAGCGTTTCGTTGACGTAGACGATCGTGCCGTCGGTGTCCGACAGGAGGATTGCCTCGGTCGTGCGATTGAGCACCACCGACCAGCTGATGCCGGGGGCGCGGCGGTCGTCATCGTGCCGGCGATCGTGCAAGACATCCTGGTTCATCCGACTCCTCTCGGTGGTCCAGCCTGCCAGCGTTCTCGTGGGGCCGGTAGAGGCTTTGGGCCTGCTGGCGGCCGACGACGACGAATCCCGTGCCCGTCATTCGACGACCCGGGATGCAACCACTGGCCCAGTGGCGGGCGGGGCATCGCCGATCACACATGCCGCGCGGACGGCATCCGCAGCGATCTTCGCCTCGATGTCGTTGCGGGCGTGCACCACTGCCAGTGTGCGGTCGCCGTCGACGTACTGGCCGAGGCCGATGACGTCGCTGAGCCCGACGGCGTGGTCGATGTCGTCCTCGACGCGCATCCGCCCGCCACCCAGTGTCACAACGGCCAGGCCCATGCCGCGCGTGTCGATGGACTCTACGTAGCCGTTGCGGTGCGGCTCGACGCGGTATCGGACCGGCGCCGCCCGAAGGTGCGCGGCCGGATTATCGACGAGATCGGGCGGTCCGCCGAGGGCGGTGACCATCGCCTGGAACTTCTCGGCGGCAAAGCCAGCGGCCCGCGCCGCGGTCAGTCGCTTCGCCGCGGACTCGGTGTCGGTGGCGAGGCCGCCGAGCACCAACATCTCTGCTCCGAGGGCGATCACGACCTCGGTGAGCCGGGCGTCGTCGCTGTCGCCGACCAGCCAGTCGATCGTCTCGCGAATCTCGAGCGCGTTGCCCGCGGAGGTGCCCAGCACTTGGTTCATGTCTGTCAACAGCGCGGTCGTCACCAAGCCGGCACCGCGGGCGACCGCGACGATGCTGTGCGCCAGTTCCTCAGCCTGCTCGAGCGTGCTCATGAACGCGCCATTGCCGAAGGTGACGTCCATCACCAGAGCGTCGAGGCCGGCGGCGAGCTTCTTCGAAAGGATCGAGGCGGTGATCAGTGGTATCGATTCGACGGTGGCCGTGACGTCGCGGATCGCGTAGAGCCGGCCGTCGGCCGGTGCCAGGTCGGCGGTCTGCCCGATGATCGCGCAGCCGACCTCGGCCACGACCTTGTGGAACAGTTCGTTGTCGGGACGCGTCTGGTAGCCGGGGATGCTCTCGAGCTTGTCGAACGTGCCGCCGGTGTGTCCGAGGCCCCGGCCGGAGATCATCGGCACGTGGGCGCCGCACGAGGCGACCAGCGGAGCCAGCATCAGGCTGACCTTGTCGCCGAC
>JBDTYA010000340.1:0-4231 GCA_040005915.1 Ilumatobacteraceae bacterium | reverse complement strand
CCCATTTTGCAGAGGTGCGCACCATCTCCGACATCACCAGCGGCAGGGTCGAGTCGGGCTGGTGGATCAGTACGCCCATCGTGAAAACCATGTCGAACCAGCGGTCGCGAAATGGAAGGTTGCGGCCAGGGCTGCATCAACGGGCGGCCGAGTCTCGGGCTCACCATGATCCGACGACACTGGCAGTGGGAGCAACCTCATCGGCGCCCTGCAACACGCGCTGGTCGTCCATCAAGGCTCCGCTCCGGACACCCGCCGAGAATAGTCCCGCGCCGCTGCCGAAACCTGGGACGATCCGCTAACCGACCTTCGTCGTGGCGAGCACCACGTTGTTCCAATGCGGTCGTGAGTGGCTGGTGATCAGTGGAGCGCCTGCTGCGCGGAACACGTCGGAGAAGACCACTGCCAGCTCGTCCTCTTCGTAGAACTGCACGCCCTTGTCTCCGCTGACGTATCGATCCGATGTGTAGGCGGCGAGATGGGCGAGGTTGCGGCGGCGGACCCACTCCTTGACGACGATCGTCCCGTGGGGCGCTAGCAGCTCGCGGCACGACTCGAGGAACGCCACACGATCCGCGGGCGGGATGTGGTGCAAGACATCCGAGACTACGACGAGGTCGAAGCGCTTGCCCTCGCTCACGACATCGGCCACCGGCACTCGGCGGAAGACGACGTTGGTGTTGCGACCAATGTAGCCGTGGCCCGGGTTGGGTGCGATGTCGATGCCAACCGCCGAAGCAGCGGGGTCGAGGGCATCCATCACACGCGTCAACAACGCTCCCTCGCCGCAACCGACTTCGATGACCGTGTTGAACGAGCCGAGGCCGGCGATGGTCGCCGCCAACGAGTCGAGATCGAGGAACAGCCGGCGGTAGCGGTCGGCGGCGACACGCTCGAGTCGCGGGCCGAGCAGCCGGCGAGCAGTCGAACCGATCGTCACAGCGGTGCCCGATCGATCCCGCTCAACATTGGTGCGAGCCTAACGACTCCGTCACGACGAGCGATGCGGGCTGTCGCGAGGTGCCGCCGGTCGCCCCGGCTCCTAAACTGCCCGGATGACCAGACGCGCATTTGGCTCTGCCGCGCTTGCGATCGCCTTCTTGGCCGGGATTTCCATGGTCGGTTCGCCGACCGCGGTTCATGCCGCGGCCGCTCCGACGCCGCCGCAAACCGTCGACACCTGGGCATTCTGCGGCGTGAACCCCGACGATCCCGTCGCGGCAACGGCCGTGCGGGCGATGGCGCAGGCGGGCGGCATCGATGCAACCTTCGGGCCGTGCAACGTGCCGCAGCCCGGCTACACGCCCGTCGACCCGAAGAATCGCTATGTGCCGCCCGATACGTACATGCGCCTTGTCCTGCTCAACGCGACGGTCGGGATGAAGACGGTGGTCTACGACGCGCGGCTGTGGTCGACTGCGACCGATCGCGATGCGGCGCTCGCGTTCTGGAAGCCGGTGCTCACCAACATCGCCGCATGGGACCTGGGCGACGAGTACAACCCGGCAACCGACCAGTGGCAGGTGTTGATAGAGCGTTGGTCGATCATGAGGGCGTTCGTCGAGCCGCTCACCGGCGTGCAGCCGTACGTCAACTTCCTTCCGTCGGCCGTGGCCCTCAACAAGGCCCTCACCGATCTTCCCGGCGTCGAGCGGCTGCTGTCGTTCGACCAATACGGCGGCGACAAGGGCGTCGCCCTGGCCCAACAGTTCGACGCGCGGGCCACCAAGTTGATGTGCGCCGTCAACGAGCTCGACCATCAAGCGCTGTTCCCCACGGCGAAGTCTGTGCGCTCCGACATGGACACCCTGAAGGCGGCCGGCTGCGACCAGATCCTGGTGTTCGGCGGCTTTCCGGTGTACGAGACGCAGAAGCCCTACTTCTTCGGTACCTCGACAGTGGTCGACCCGACCGGCGCGCCGACCGACAAGGCCCCGGCGACGCAGGAGGGGTCCGGTCATTCGACGCTGATCCCCGTCGGTCCCCTACGCCTGCTCGAGACACGAACGGGTCCCGGGCTCGGCACCGTCGACGGCGGCTTCAACGGGATCGGATTGCTGCCCGCCGACACCGTCACCGAGCTCGGAGTCGTCGGTCGGGCCCAGATGCCGGAGTGGGCGCGATCGGTGCTGCTCAACGTGACCGTCACCGGCGCGGTCGGGCCCGGATACCTGACCATCTACCCGTGTGGCACCGAGCGGCCGGCCTCGTCGAACCTCAACTACACCGCCGGCACCACGCGAGCGGTCGCCGTCGTAGCCCAGATCGGCGGCAACGGCGCGGTCTGTGTGTACACCCAGACACCGACCCAGGTGATCGTCGACCTCACCGGCTTCTACCCCTTCGGCGCAAGCTTCGACGCCATCCGGCCGTCACGACTCCTCGACACGCGCACGGGCCCGGAGTCGACCACCGTCGATGGCCAGTTCCTCGGCATCGGTCGGCGTCCGGGCCTCAGCACAACCGAGGTCAAGGTGACCGGCCGGGGGACCGTGCCGAACGACGCCGCGGCCGTCGCCGTCAACGTCACGGCCATCAACCCGACGCTCGAGGGTTTCGTCTCGGTGTACCCGTGCGGCGGACCTATACCCCTCGCATCGACACTCAACTTCCCGGCTGCCGCCATCGTGTCGAACGCGGCGATCGTCAAGGTCGGCGCCGGTGGTTCGATCTGCATCTTCTCCAACGTCGAGACCGATCTGGTCGTCGACGTCAACGGATACGACGCGGTGCAGACCGTCGCCCAGTTCCTGGAACCGACCCGCGTACTCGAGACCCGTCCGGCCCTGACGACGTTCGACCGCCTGTTCGAGACGCAGGTGCCGCGGCCCAACGATTCGGTGCTCGAACTGCAGATCGGCGGCCGCGTCGGGATCCCAACAGCGATCCGCGCCGTGCTGCTCAACATCACCGTCACGAACGCAACCGGGCCCGGGTTCATCACGCTGTACCCGTGCGGCGGGACCAGGCCGGTGGCATCGACGCTGAACTACAGCAAGGGCACGACCGTCGCCAACCTCGCTGTCGCCACCACGACCAAGGACGGCAAGGTCTGCGTCTACACCCAGACCGCCGCCGACCTGGTGGTCGACCTCAGCGGCTACCACACCTGACCCCCGGTCACCCCAGCCCCACGTCCGGCGCATCCCTTCCCCTCACTGTCAGCGCATAGAACGACAGTCGGTCAGTGCGCTGTCACTGACGATGCCAGGGCCTTGCGGATCGAGTCGAAAATCCAACCGGGCTCTTCCATGAGCTGGGCTGTGGTGCATTGCAGGGGCAGGAACCCGTCCAACACGAGCGCGTTCATCCGCTCGACGTCGCGGCGAAGCTGCTCGGGTGTTCGATGCCACCGGTAACCGAGAAGCTCGACGACCACACGCGTGCCCGGATAGCGGCAGTCGACGCGGACGAGACGGTCCTTGGCGCGCGACAGCACCTGCTGCATGAGCGGACGCGGAAGGCCGGAGCGCGCGGAGGCCGCTAGAAACTCACGTTCGAGCCAGCTGTGGCCGCCGCGGGTGATCTCACTGCCGCTGATGACATCGATCAGCTTGGGCAGGCCGTGCCGACCCCGGCCCCGGAGCGCGTAGATCCGTCTCAGCAAATGGGCTTCGTCGGTCATCCCGTCGCGTATCGCGCCGTCGAGCGCGGCGGTCAGTGCTCTGGCAGGCGTGGTCGCGGCCAGGTCGATCAACGCTCTGGTCGGACTGAGCACCGGCAGCCGGCCGACGGTCTCCCGGTCGATCGCTGGAAGGTCGAGCGTCGTGTGAATGACAGCACCGGCCCGGTTGAGGTAGCGGCCGCGTTGCACCATCACGTGAAAGGGCCGGCTGAGCTGGAAGCCGTCGAACCGATGCATCGCACCTGCGGTGGGGCCCGAGACCCAGCACGGCTCGCCGATGTCGAGCACGACGTCGGTCAGGTCGCCGAGCAGGGTGTGTGGCGCCAGGGCGCTGCGGTAGGTGCGGACGCCCGCACGATCGAGGGAGCGGCTGTGGACTCCGTTCCGAAGCTCGCGATCGCTCAACCCAGCCGCATTGGCCTGAGCCTTCGTGAACGATCCGAGCTGACCTGCTGCCACCGCCCGAAGGCGGTCGAACTCGGTCATGCGGCGGAGTCAATCGCCACCCACCGCCCGCCGCAACGTCGGGCCGTTAGTGTCAGCTCATTGAACGGCGGTTTCAAGCAGCGGGTGCAATGAGCTCGTTGAGTTTCTCTGATGGTGTCA
>JBDTYA010000339.1:0-26062 GCA_040005915.1 Ilumatobacteraceae bacterium | reverse complement strand
AGGAGACCCTCATGGTCGGTTTCATCATCTATCTATTGGTCATCGGACTCGTCGCCGGCTTCATCGCCCGGGCGATCGTTCCGGGCAATGACTCGATGTCGGTCGGTGCGACGATCGTGCTCGGAATCGTCGGTTCGTTCATCGGCGGCTTCCTCGGGTACGTCCTCACGCACCACGATGCCACCGACGGCGCATTCCAGGCATCGGGCATCATCGGCTCCGTCGTCGGAGCGATCATTGCCCTGCTCGTGTACCGAGCTGCGCACGGCCGCACCCGTCGCTCCATCTGACGGCTGGTCCGGCCTCCACACAGCCCGCAGTGCTCTGGGTTCAACCCCCGGAGCACTGCGGCCGCAATCTCCTGTGAGTCACATCGCAGCTCGTGGGATCACTGCCGCCGGTAGGTGCCGTCGAACACCGTGACCCAGGTCGCCCCATGATCGGTTGACTGCTGCCAATGCTGACGCACCGAACCGTCCGGGTCAGGTGTCCAGCTGATCCGCTCGATCCTGTCGTCGCGGACCCCGCTCGACATCACCATCGCCCCGTCGACGAGGTTGCCGTACAGATCGAGTACCAATCCCGTCATGTCCATCCAACACTGGTGCCATCGTCCGGCGACGTGGTCGTAGCCGTTCAGACTCGTGCCGCTGAATCTCCCACTGACCGTCGTGTAGTTCTCGACCAGCACGTGCCCGAGCTGGGTGCGCTGGATGCGATTGTGGCCGATGAGCTCGTTGGTGTCACGCAGATGCACCGCCCAGTCCCCGACCCAGAAGTCGAAATCCGAACGCGGTGCCGGTTCTTGCTCGCTCATGCGCCCCTCGATCGCCGGTGGATGCTCCGGCGGACCCAAGATAGTCGGGGGTCCCTCCGTTGCTCGTCAGGACCGAAGCCCGACGCGTCAGAGCTTCTGCCACACGGTCCGCACGGCTCGCAACGTCGCCTCCTCGTCGGCGCCGAGCTGACGGGCGACGATCACCAGCGCTTCCGCCCCGGCTTCCAGGCCGACGGCCATCTCGTGTGCGGTGGAGCGAACCACATCGGACACGTAGCTCCCGTTGCGGCCGTGGCGCTCGATGACCGTGTCATGTTCGAGCAATTCGTAAGCGCGCTCGATCGTGCCTTTCGCCAACCCGAGGTCGGCGGCGAGTTGGCGAATTGTCGGCAGGCGTGTGCCTGGCTGCAATGTGCCGGCAGCGACCATGCGGCGAATCTGTTCGCGCACCTGCTCGTACACCGGGAGGGCCCGGCTGGGATCGACCGAGAGGATCATGGGAGCACGGGGTTGCGCTGTCCACTGGTGAGGAAGTCGAGCCCGAGGCGTCGGTTCTGCCACCAGAGGACGAAGGCAGTGATCCACGCAGCCACGCCGAGCACGCGGGCCACGTCGCCGATCGTCGGTTCGAGGGCGAAGCATGAGCGGGCCACGAGCGCCAGGGCGAAGAAGGTCGCCGGCCGGGCCAGACCGCGACCGATGGCGAGCTCACGGGCCAGATCATCGGCCCGAGTGAGGCTCTCGGAGACTGCCGGCCGCCCGCGGGTGACCACGCGGTGCTGCGCCAGACGGGCGAGGCCGAGCGCCGCGCACGAGCCGAGGCCCCACCACGTTGCCGCCCGGGTGTCGGCCGACCGGGCGCCGGTGGCCGCGGCGACGAGCGCCACCGCGCCGACACCGATCATCCAGCGAGCGTCTCGCTCGAGGAGGTAGTCGCTCACGCCGCGTACCTGCACGCGCGCCGTCCTCGGCCCGCCGGCCCGACGGATGTGGTGCATCTCCGCGAAGACGGCGCCGATCGCGATGCCACCGCTGCCGAACATGAGGATGTCGCCTTTGGCCATGGTTCCGAGGAACCAGACGAGAAGGCCGGCGAGGCCACCGACGAAGCGTGCCCAGCGAGCGCGCTCGAGCCACCGTTGCAGCAGGCGTTGCTGTTGTGGGTCTGCCGAAAGGTGCTGGGCGATCGCCGGCGCCTCGCTGTCGACACCGGCAAGTTGCAGCACGAGGCCGAGCCCGACGAAGACGACCATCGCCAACAGGGCGACGATGGCCACCGTCATCCACGCATCGGTGCTGCCGGGTTCGCCGCCGGAACTGACCCGTACGGTGAGGAGCCCGGCGCCAACGAGTACGGCGATGGCGATAGCGGTGGCTCCGCGCCACGTGATGAGGCGGCGGGCTCGATCGACCCACGAGTTTGCGCTTGACTGTCTCATTGTCCTAAGACAATATGACAACCATCCTTCGAACGCAAGAGGCCGATCGCACATGACCACGCCCACCGCACCCCACGCAGACCCTGATCCGGAACCGGACCCCATCGATCAGCTGATCCCTCCGTTGCGGCGGTGGTGGGTGCGGCTCACGGTGGGCCTCGGCATCGTGCTGCTCGCGGGGTTCGGCTCGGCACTCGTGGGATTCGGCTACATCTACCCACGACCCGACTGCTGTGGCAGTGGGAGCGGGTCGGCACCGATGACGCTCACGCCCGATGGGCAGGCTGTGATGGTGCAGGCCTACGTGTTCAACTCGAGCGGTCGCGCCCTCGACATCCTGTGGGCGACCGCCGAACTTCCGGGTGCCCGAGTGCTCGATGTCGCATTCGTCGACAACGCCGACCTCGTCGTGCCAGTGCGGACCCGAGCCTGGCCGGCGACCCTCCGGGGAACCGAGTCGGCGAGGATCGCGATCACCTTCGTGCCCGAGACCTGTCACACCGACGTCGAGGACTGGGGTCGGGTGCGGCTGCGGCTGGACGTGGTCAACCGGTGGCTGCCCTCGATCGACCGCACCTACACGCTGCCCGACCCCGTGGTGGGCCGGGGGATGAACCAACTCAGCGTCCTACCTCCCGACGACGACCCCCGCTGGTCCCAGCTGCAGGATCCGCTTGAGGCCGCCTGCGCACTGCTGGGTCGCTCTGGGTGAGATGGTCGGGGGCCGTCACGCGGTGACGAGGGCCTCGAACGCCTTCCGGTCGGGAACGTCTGGCGGGCGACGAAGAGACGCTCCACCGGCGATGAACTCGTTGACCCGGGAGGCGACCAGCGGGTCGCCGAACGCCTCGGCAGGCGGCGCGAAGAGATGAGCCAGCCTCGCAACGGCGACGCCGACGACCTGGTCGTGAGCTGCGCACAGGAAGGCAGCCGCGGCGAATCGGGACGCCGGAGTGTCGGGCGGCTCGAAGCGGTCCCCTCGGATTCCCGCGGCGAGACGTTCGAGGGTGGTGGCATCCGCAGCGACCTGCGTGTCGTACCAGATGCCGAGATGATCGTCTGTCCACGACGAGAAGGTTTCGACGAATCCAACCGGATCGTCGGGCGCCAGGTGGGCGACGCTGGCGAGCTGTTGGGCGTGCATCAGCCCCATCGAGATCCCACGTCCGAGTGTCGGATTGGTGTGCAGTGCAGCGTCCCCGATCGCGACGATGCCGCCGACCATCGGACCGTCGCCGGTCGTGACTCGTCGACGCCGGTTCTCGATCCTCGACATCATCGAGATGTCGCTGATCGGCTCGCCCACCCGTATCCACGGCGCCGAATGTGGCGTGGCGCGAAGGAAGGCCTCGAAACGATCCGGCTCTCGGAGCGCTTTGCGATGCGGATCGTTGACGGACAACGTCACCGTCAGAGAAAACGTGTTGTTGTCCGCGCCGAGGGCGAAGACGGTCGCGTAATCAAGCGCGACCGACGCCGGGATCTTGCTGACCGGCATCTGGCACCCGGGTTTCACGCTGTAGAAGCGGGTCAGGTAGAAGAATCCGCAGTCCTGTCGCTCCTCGACGGGCGCACGAAGGCCGGCCTGGGCGAACCATTCCGGCAGAGCGGAGCGACGACCGCTGGCGTCGACGACGAGGTCGGCGTCGAGGCGCGTGCCAGATCGGAGCTGCGCGCCTGTCACCACCGGCACGGTGCCCGAGGTCGACGCCTGCAGACCGACGACCACGTCGTTGTCCAGGAGCGTGACGCCGGCCTCGCGGGCCACGATCCTTCGGAGCTCGGCCTCGGCGACGAGTCGTCGGCTCAACAGCATCTGCTCATCGAGGACGCCCGCACCGACCACCACGGGGATCTCGCGCACACCGCGTGCGAGCAGTGCCGCAACGACGTCAGGTGCCTCGTCGACCAGAATCCGCCGTGCCCGACCGAGCAGCGCATGCGACTGCCGCGCTTGCGGGGCACCTGGGTGCCGCCACCGGTCGACATCGTGGGACGGGGTTCCCTGCGGTGGCGCACCGTCACGCTCGACCAGCGTCACGACGTGGCCTCGACGGGCGAGGAACAGCGCTCCCGCCAGGCCCGCGAACCCACCCCCAGCAATCACGACCCGAGTCACATCACACCTCCTGGCCACACACCGTCGTGCCGAACCAACACTCTCACACCCGGTCAGACCGGTCGGCCCGGAGCGCCGGTTCCACAGGGCCGGGACGGCATGAGGACAACCAGGGACGGGACCTCGACGTCCCGGACTCACTACGTCAGTAGTTGAAGACCAGGGCGCCGCCGGTGGTGTATTCGAACACGGAGGGGATGCCGGTGACCTTGGAGCCGGCGATCCACTCGGCATCCTGCATGCTGCGGACCTTGACGCACACGGGGCAGACGTACATGCGGCCACCGCTGGCCACGTACTCGTCGTGCAACGCAGCGATCGAGGGTGCACCGGGTACGTCGATGGTTGCCGCGAAACCCTCGGTGGCGACGTGAATGGCGTCCTTGGTGAGGAACATCAGGGCCTCCTTGCCGGCCCGCAGCGCTTCGACGCCGAGCAGGTAAGCGATCAGCACGTTCTCGGGCTCTTCGGCGCCGTGGGTGAGGCAGACCAGCACTTTGCGGTCGCTTGTGTTGTTGGGTGTATCGGTCATGTTGATCGTTCCTCCAGTAGGCATCCGGCAGGGAGATGTCTCCCCGTCGATGGGGTTCGCAGGTTCGTGGCTCCCCGACGAAGATCGTAGTTTTCACCGTGGTGTCACAAGCGGGTCGAGGCCGTGCGCTTACTGCCCTGGCGGCTACGACGTGATCGGGCGGTAGACCACGAAGACCTTGCGCAGGGTCTCGTGCACAGTCCACACACCGCACCAGCCGATGGGGAAGATGCAACTCGAGCCTGCCGTCAACTCGACGGCGGGCTCGCCATCCTGCTCCACTGTCATCCGGCCGGACAGCACATAGATGATTTCGCCGCGGGTGAGGAACTCCCAGCGAGACGCGCCGGGCTCGCACTCCCACGTGCCCGATGTGATCGCAGGATCATCGAAGAACACCTGGGCCCGGGTCAGGATCTCACCGGTCAACGGTTCGGCGGACGGCTGTCCGAGTGGTCTTTGGGTGAGGTCGGCGGATGGGATCTCTGCGGCGCGGAACGAGATGGTCACGAGCGGAGTGTAGGGGCATCCCGCGACGCCCAGCCCGACCCTGACGCCCGTCAGGGTGGAGCTTCTTTCCGAGAATTTCGTACTATCGGTTCAATGACCCGAGACGAAGCGACGGAAGCCATTGTTCGCATGGCACGCCCAGCGATCGAGAGTCGGGCGATCGGAGAGCTGCATGACGGCTTCGAGTTCACGCGCCTGATTCACGACCAGGCCATGACCCGCGATGACTTTGCTCTCATCACCCGCTTGATGCTCGACGAGATCGTCGCACTCGCGCAGAAGGCCGACGTGATCTCCGTTGCGATCGGGCCCGTCGTCGGCGACGACGGCGACCTGCTCTGGAGAGGCATCGAGTGGTTGACGTGACGTCGTCACGCCGGTCGCCAGGCTTCTTCGAGCAGACCCGTCTAAGGTCGCATTCGACGGCCAGCGCGCCCTTCCGATCGGAGACTGAGCGATGCGACGAGTTCTGATGACTCTGGCGATGTTGGTCCTCGTTGGCTGCGGAAGCGACGCCGGCAAGACGGCGACCACGGGCGCGATCACCTCGTCGCCGGCTTCCTCCGCGGGCTCCGTTCCCTCGTCGGTCACCGCAGGAGACACCACGCCGACCACCAAGCCTGCAGCGGTCGACGCGAGTGGTAACCCGCTGGACGGTGCGGCGTTCTGCGCGTTCCTCCAGCAGGACCTGCCTGCGCTGAAATCGGCCGGGTCTGCCGCAGGAGCGCTCGCCCAGTTCGCCGGCGACTTCGGCGTGTGGCTCGATGGGCACCAGTCGCAGAAACCGCGCACTGCGGACGATCTCGACGCGGCGTCGGAACCCGTGTGTCCCGACGTGCGTTCCCAAGCCGTCGCTGCGCTGGGCACCGACAGCTTCGTCGCTGCGCTTGGATGAATCGGTTGATCGAAGCACGGGTAACCACCGCGAATGGTGAAGGCCGGCGCTCGATCAGCGGGTCGGCGCAGAGCCCTCGCGGATTCGCTGCGCGGGCAGTAGTTACCGTAGGACGATGAGTCCTCGGCGGTTCACCTTCACCGGGCAGGTCTGGTTGCACGACGGAGGGTCGTGGCACTTCGTCGACGTGCCAGAAGACGACGCCGACGTGATCGAGGAGATGTTCGGGGCCGAAGCGGGTGGGTTCGGATCGATCCGGGTCGAGGTGACGATCGGGGCGACCGTGTGGCGGACCTCGTTGTTCCCCGACAGCAAGCGCAAGACCTACGTGTTGCCACTGAAGAAGTCGGTCCGACTCGTCGAGGGGCTCTGTGCCGGCCGGTCCGCCCACATCGCCTTGGTTGTCGTGACCTGATGCTTCGCGCCGCGCCACAGATGCTTCGTTCGATGTCAGGGTCTTCGTCGTGAATGGTCCGATTGACCGGGGGCTGCAGGCGGCGTACCTTGCTCGGCTCGGCTTGGATGCGGAGCCGCCGTCTGTCGAGGCCTTGCTGCGTTTGCAGAGTCGTCATGTCGAGCGAGTGCCGTACGAGACGCTGTGGATTCATGCCGGCGAGGCATGGGGCCTCGACCCCGCAGAATCGGTGGCGCGGATCGCGTTGCACGGTCGAGGCGGCTACTGCTATCACCTGAACGGGGCCCTCGCCGAATTGCTGGAATCGTTGGGGTACGTCGTGCACCGCCATGTTGGGGGCGTGCACGGAGCGGACGGACCCGGCCCGGACTCAGTAGGAAATCACCTGGTACTGACAGTCACAGGCTTGCCGGCCGACGACAACCCATCCGGGGTCTGGTACGTCGACGCGGGGCTGGGCGATGCACTCCACCAGCCGCTTCCGCTCGTCGCCGGCGTCTATCGGCAAGGTCCGTTTCGGTTGACCTTGAACGACGTCGGCGCGCGCGGCTGGCACCTGCACCACGACCCGACCGGGGGTTTCGTGGGCATGGCGTGGACCACGGCAGAGGCGACGTGGGACGACTTCGCAGGCCGTCACGAATGGCTGTCGACGTCTCCGGAGTCGGGGTTTGTACGGATCGGGATGGCCGAGCGTCGCGACGAAGCCGGTGTCGACGTTCTGCGGGGCCTCGTCGTGAGCCGGATCGGACGTGATGCGCGCATCGCCGAACCGATCACCGCTCGGGACGAGTGGTTCGCCGCGCTTGCCGATCTCTTCGCCCTCCGGTTCGAGTCGACCGCTCCGGAGGCCCTCGATCGGCTGTGGAATCGCACGCTCGACAACCATCGTTCCTGGGAGGCGGCGGGCCGCCCTTGATCGACGACCGTCAGAGGACCTCTGGGAAGCCGGGAGCCCGCAGGTCGGTTCCGACTGCGTCCTCCAGCAGCTTGACAACTTGTGACGACCACGCCGCGCCGCCGTATTGGGCCTTCGAGCGCATGAACGTCTGCTCCACCAGCCCGGCGATCTCGAGTGGCACGCCGAACTCGCGACCCATCTGCATTGCGAAGCCGAGGTCTTTCAGTGCCAGATCCATCGTGAAGCCGATGTCGTAGCTGCCGTTCAGGATGACTTGGCCCTCGGTCTCGTGGACGAAGCTGTTGCCCGAGCTGTTGCGGATTGCTTCGAACGCCTTACCCAGATCGAGACCGCCGCGCTTGGCGAGCATCAGAGCCTCACCGACTGCAACGAGGTTGATGAAGGCGAGCATGTTCGTGATCACCTTGATGATGGCTGCGTTGCCGAGCGGACCCATGTAGAGGATCGGATCTCCGATCGCCTCCAAGAGGTGACGATGCTGCTCGAACACCGACTCGTCACCACCCACGAGCACCGTGATGTCGCCTTCGGCCGCCTTGTGGACCCCGCCCGTCACGGGGCACTCCAACATGTTGATTTTCATTTCGGCGCAACGCGCCGCAATCCGCAGCGTCTCGGCCCGGTCGTTGGTGCTGTTGTCGATCCACGTGCCGCCGGCGGCCAAGCCTTCGAGGATCCCGTTCGGGCCGCACACCACCGCATCGACCACCCTCGGCGAGGGCAGGCAGGTGAACACCACAGTCGATCGCGCCGCGACTTCGGCGGCCGAATCGGCCCACGTGGCGCCAGCGGCGATCAGCCCATCGGCAAGACCGCGATCGAGGTCGGTCACCGTGACGTCGTGGCCCGCTCGACACAGGCTCGTGGCCAGATGAAACCCGAGGTTGCCCAGCCCGACGTATCCGATGTGTTCAGCCATTCCGACAGTCTTCGCGACCGAGCCCTCGTTCACGCAATCCCTGTGCGTACGAGGTCGAGGACGAGACTCGAATCATCACAATGCAGTGCTGACGCAGCACTAGACGAGTGAGGCGATCACGTCGCCGAGTTGGCGCAGCGAGCGAACCTCGAACGCACCGCGGCAGTAGGCGCGGTAGTCGTCCATCGCCGAGTCCGTTGCACCCCATTCGTCTTCGGCCTCGGGGTTCAACCAGAAAACACGGCGGGCCTGTTCAGAGATGGCCCGCAACGCTTCGCGACCGTCGGGGCGATAGTTGGTGCGGGCGTCGCCGCAGATGATCACCGTCGAGCGCGACGACACTGCGTCGGCGAGGTGGTGATCGACGAACCGGGTGAAGGCCCGTCCGTAGTCACTGTGCCCATCGTCGCCGAGCACGCCGCGTCGCTCGACGAAGCGGTTGACGTGGATCTCGTGCTGGGCGTTCTCGAACAGGTCGGTGACCTCGGCCATGCCGTCGACGAATGCAAAGCTGCGCACCCTCCGCAACTCGTCGTGCAAGGCGTGAACGAGTGTGAAGGTGAACTGGGCGAACTCGGCAACCGATCCGCTGACGTCGCACAGCAGCACGAGCTCGGGACGGTGCGGGTGCCGTCGCCGCATCACGACATCGAGTGGTACCCCGCCCGCCTGCAGCGACCTGCGAACCGTGCGCCGGGCGTCGAGCCGGCCGGTGCTGCGAAGTCGACGATGGCTGCTGATGCGGGCCGCCAACTGCCTGGCGAGGGGCTGCACCACGCGTCGCAGTTCATTGAGCTCGAGCGACGAGAGCTGCAACATGTCGCGGTCTGCGAGTGCCGGCCCGACGTCGACGTCGGGCCGATCGATGCCGGCGGCGCCCATGCGCGCTGCGATCTCGGCGGCGAGCCGGCGACGGAACTGCTCGAGCATCGATGCGAACTCGTTGCGAGCCAGCATCAACTCCAACTCGGTCAGCTCGCCCTCGCGACGCAACTGCTGCATCGCCGCGCTGAGCATTCGCGACAGGTCGATGGCCCGCATGATCTTGTGGAGGTAGTAGCGCTCGCTGCGCTCGGTGTCGTCGTCGAAGCCGGCCAACGCCTCGACCGCCTGTTGGGCAAGCAAGGCGATCTCCGCATCGTCACCTTGTTGCATCGCGTGCAACAGCGCACTGGACAGCTGTCCCGCGGTGACCGGCTGCGGTGGCACCTCTTCGTCGCGCTTCGTGACCTCGACGCCA
Organism: Ilumatobacteraceae bacterium; assembly: GCA_040005915.1. Lineage (GTDB taxonomy): Bacteria > Actinomycetota > Acidimicrobiia > Acidimicrobiales > Ilumatobacteraceae > JAENVT01. Next base: position 16,293 of record JBDTYA010000339.1, on the reverse strand, counting down.
ATCCCCGTACCGACGTTTGCGAACACCGCGCGGAACGCGCGGTCGAACTCGCCGGTCGGATCCGAGGTCTTCACGAGCGTCGCCCGCAACCCGGCCTTCACCGCCGTCGGCTCGACGAGCGGAAGGTGGGTGAGCGCCGCAAACGCGTCGATGACCGCACCGGTGGTCACGTCGATGCCGCGCCGGCGCAGTTGATCGACCAACGCCGTGACGCGCCCGATCAAAGGGTGGTCGGTCGCGGGATGCTCGGGGCTGCTCACCGCTTGGCCAGTTGGCCTTCGATGCTGCGTGCGGTCTCGAGCAGGTCGGGCAGGATGACACCGCGCAACTCCTTCAGCGTGACGCGCGCCGCGTGCGTGCCGACGTTGATCGCGGCCAGCGTTCGACCGCGGCGATCGCGTAGTGGAGCGGCCACCGACCGGATCCCTTCTTCGAGCTCCTGGTCGATCAGCGCAAAGCCCTGGGCGCGAACGTTGCCGATCTCGGACCGCAGCGCATCGATGTCGGTGATCGATTGCATGGTCAGTTCGGTGATGACCAGTCCCGCGAAGAACTCGTCGAGCTTGCTGTCGGTGAGGCCCGCGAGCATCACTCGCCCCATAGACGTCCATGCAGCCGGGAGACGCGAGCCGATGGCCAGCGAGATGCCCATGATCCGTTGCGTGTTGACGCGGGCGACGTAGACGATCTGCGCGCCGTCGAGAACCGAGGCCGACACGCTTTCATGAACACGGTCCGACAGCGCTTCCATGAACGGCTGGGCGATGTCGGGGAGTTGCAGGGACGAGACGTAGGCGAAGCCGAGGTCGAGCACCCGCGGCGTGAGCTCGAATGTGCGCCCGTCGGTGCACACATAACCGAGCGTCACCAGCGTGTGCAGCAGGCGCCGAGCGGTCGCCCGGGTCAGTCCGGTCGCGCGGGCCATGTCGGCCAACGTCATGGCCGGGCGCTGGGCGCTGAACGCCTGGAGCACGGTGAGGCCGCGGCTCAACGATTGCACGTAGTCTCGTTCCGGGCCGTCACTTGGCGCCCGGCCATTCGACATCTGGCCGCTTGACACTGAGCACACCTCCGGCGACAATGTTCACATATCGCACGAGTGTGCGCAATGCGAACATTGTGTAGGAGGGGTTGCGTGGCCGAGTACGTCACCAAGTTCGGGTCGCTGGCCGACTACGACAAGGGCAACATCGAGCTGATCAACGATCAGGCCAAGAACTATGCGTTCTCCAACATCTTCGAGGTGGCCAACGCGTCGAAGCCGTGGGAGAAGGTAGCCGTCGGCAAGAACATGCAGTACGTGCTCGAGGCGATCCGCGCCGAAGGCACCAGCGAGTGGCGCACGTGCGCCCACGACGAGTTCCCGCTGTGCATGGACGGCGAGGTCACGATCGAACTGGTCAAGCTCGACACGCCTGCAGTGACCGCCGAGAAAGAGGGCTCCGTGCGCATCGACGGTGAGCCCGTCGGCAAGAAGATGGGTCGCATCGTGCTGCGCAAAGGACATCAGGCGCTCCTGCCTGCCAACGCCGCCTACCGCATGAGCGCCTCGGCGCCTAGCGTCATCTTGTTGCAAACCATCCTCGGCGACGACACCGTCGAGCGTTGGGCCGAAATCTGTTTGAGCTGAGCAACCACGTTCTGAGGAAGGGCAATCACCGACATGACACTCACCGATGTTCAATCGACCGATCCGAACGCACAGGGCTACCGCGAGTTCAACCTCGGCGCATTCCACTTCTCCCGCGACGAGTACTTCGTGCACATCACGTGGCCAACGGGCAAGCACGTGCTCAGCGCCGACATCTTCCTGCGTGCACTGCAGCGCGATGTCGCATGGGACTTCTTCTACGGCACCGTCAACTTCGACAGCGTGTTCGGCACCGTCAACCACTACGGCACCGTCGACATGTTCGCCGGACGTTTCAACGACGCCTACCGCAAGGCCGAGCTCGACCACACCGAGAACTTCGAGACGCCGCTGATCCGCGACACGTTCAAGGCCATCCTCGACGACTGGACCAACGCCTCGTTCGACCCGTTCGCCAGTCCGGCCGAGACCGACAAGCCGTTCGGTGTCAAGGACGGCAGCAACACCGAGGCCGTCACCCGCCGGCGTGTTGCCGCGACCCGCATGGTCAGCGTTCCGGGCGACGAGCAGATCCGCACCGACGAGACGCATCCCGTCAACCGCATGTTCGCCGACGTGCCGCAGGATCAGCCCGAGGTGTATCCCGAGCCCGGGTTCGAGGACGAGGTCGCCGCCTACAACCTCTACTCGTACATCAGCCGCAGCGATGTCACGTGGAATCCCAGCGTCGTCAGCGTCTGCAAGGCCAGCCTCTACTGCCCCACCAGCGAGGAGTACATGCTGCCGGTGTTCCACGGCAACGACCGCGTCGAGTGGTTCGTGCAACTCAGCGACGAGATCGTCTGGGATGTGCAGGATCGCGACAGCGGCGCACCGCGCAGCAAGGTCACGATGAAGGCCGGCGATGTTGCGGCGATGCCCGGCGACATCCGCCACCAGGGCTACAGCGCCAAGCGTTCGATGCTGCTCGTGTGGGAGAACGCTTCGCCCGAGCTGCCGGAAATGATCCGCACGGGCAAGGCGAGCGTGTACCCAGTCGAATTCTGATGCAGAACAGGCTGTTCATCGGCGGCGAGTTCGTCGACGCTGTTGGCGGCGGCACCATCGAAGTCATCAATCCGCACGACTGCTCGGTCATCACCGAGATCGCCGAAGCGCGAGCCGACGACGTCGATAGCGCTGTTGATGCCGCGTCGGCTGCGTTCCCCGCGTGGCGGAAGATGGCCGCCGCCGAGCGCGGCCGTTTGTTGTTGAGGCTCGCCGACGCGATCGAAGCGAACGGCGACGAGCTCGCCCGACTGGAGAGCCTCGACACCGGTCATCCCGTCAGTGACGCGCGCAAGCTGGATGTGCCGCGAACGGCCGGCTGCTTCCGGTACTTCGGCGGCATGGCCGACAAGCTGCAGGGCGATGTCATCCCGGTCGAGCCCGGTTTCTTGAACTACGTGCAACGCGAACCGCTGGGTGTCGTCGGCCAGATCGTGCCGTGGAACTTCCCGCTGATGTTCTGCTCGTGGAAGATGGGCCCGGCGCTGGCCGCCGGCAACACGGTCGTGTTGAAGCCCAGCGAGCTCACGCCGTTGTCGTCGCTGCGCGTCGCCGAACTGATGGTCGAGGTCGGCTTTCCTGCAGGTGTCGTCAACATGGTCCCCGGCTATGGCGAGGGCGCCGGCGAACGACTGGCCACACATCCCGACGTCGCCAAGATCGCCTTCACCGGTTCGACCGCGGTCGGTCGCCGCATCGTCGGGTATTCGGCGTCGAATCTCAAACGAGTGCAACTCGAGCTCGGCGGCAAGGGCGCCAACATCGTGTTCGACGACGCGGTCATTCCTGCGGCCGTCGGGGGCAGCGCGTTCGCGATCTTCCACAACCAGGGCCAGGCGTGCATCGCCGGTTCCCGGCTGTTGCTGCACGAGAAGATCGCCGACGAGTTCCTCGACCGGTTCGTGACACTGGCGAAGTCGATCAAGCTCGGCGATCCCCTCGACCCGGCTACGGAGATGGGCCCGCTGACGTCGCCGATGCACCGCGATCGCGTCCTCGGTTACGTGAAGGTAGCCGTCGACGAAGGCGGCCAGATCATCACAGGCGGCAAGGCACCCGATGATCCCGCACTCGCCAAGGGCTGCTACGTCGAGCCGACCATCGTTCGTGCCGAACCGGGCGATCGGGTCTGTCAGGAAGAGGTGTTCGGCCCGTTCGTCACCGTCTCGACCTTCGCCGACGAGGACGAGGCACTGCAGATCGCGAACGGCACCGACTACGGCCTCGGCGGCGGCCTGTGGACCCAGAACCTGTCGCGGGCACATCGCTTCGCCGGGGCGATGCGCAGCGGGATGGTATGGGTCAACTCGTACAAGCGGGTCAGCCCGGCCTCGCCGTTCGGCGGCACCGGCCTCAGCGGGTACGGCCGCGAGATGGGGTTCGAGGCGATGCGCGAATACACCGAAGCCAAGAGCATATGGATCAACGTCGACGCCAACATCACACCCTGGTATCCGAGATGAAGGGGTATCCGAGATGATCACCTCGTTGCACGATGCGGTGGCCCAGCACGTTCACGACGGCGACACGTTGGCTCTCGAGGGTTTCACGCACCTCATCCCGCACGCCGTGGCGCAGGAGATCATCCGCCAGGAACGGCGCAACCTGCACCTCGTGCGCATGACGCCCGACCTGGCATACGACTGGTTGATCGGGTCGGGTTGCGTCACGAAGCTGACGTTCTCGTGGGGCGGCAATCCGGGCGTCGGTTCGCTGCAGCGCTTCCGTGATGCGGTCGAAAACCAGTGGCCGCACCCTCTGGAGATCGAGGAGCACAGCCATGCCGGTATGGCCACGCGCTATGCGGCCGGCGCCTCCGGATTGCCCTTCGGCGTCCTGCGCGGCTACGTCGGCACAGACCTCCCGAAGCACACCAACTCGATCAAGACCGTCGAGTGCCCGTTCACCGGGGAGGTGCTGGCCGCTGTGCCGGCGATCAATCCCGACGTCGGCATCATCCACGCCCAGCGCGCCGATCGTGCCGGCAACGTGCAGATCTGGGGTCTGCTCGGCGTGCAGAAAGAGGCCGTGCTGGCATCGGCCAGATCGATCGTGACCGTCGAGGAGATCGTCGACGAGCTGCCGCCGGTGCCAGGCGCGATCGTGTTGCCGTACTGGGTCGTCAACGCCGTGTGTCACGTGCCCGGTGGCGCGCACCCGAGCTTCGCGATGGGCTTCTCCGTCCGCGACAACGCGTTCTACAAATCGTGGGATGCGATCTCGAAGGATCGCGACGCGTTCACGGCGTGGGTCGACAAGCACATCAAGGGCACCACCGACTTCGCCGAGTACCGCGAAAGTGTGGGCGTCTGATGGCCGAGTACACCACCGACGAGTTGATGATCGTCAACGCCGCCCGGCAACTTGGAGCCCTCGCGGCAGCGGGGAAGTCGCAATGCTTCGTGGGGATCGGGCTGCCGTCGACTGCAGCCAACCTGGCCCGGCGCCTGTATCCGATCGAGCCCGTGCTGATCTACGAGTCGGGATGCATCGGCTCGAAGCCGACCACCCTGCCACTGTCGATCGGCGACGGCGAGCTCGCCGACACCAGTGACGCAGTCGTCAGCGTGCCCGAGATCTTCGCCTACTGGCTGCAGGCCGGTCGCATCGACATCGGCTTCCTCAGCGGCGCCCAGCTCGACAAGTACGCCAACATCAACTCGACGGTCATCGGCTCGTACGAGTCGCCGACGACGCGGTTGCCCGGGGCCGGTGGGGCGCCGGAGATCGCTGCGTCGGCCGGGGTCGTGATGGTGATCATGCGTCAATCGGCGCGTTCGTTCGTCGAGCGCTGCGACTTCCGAACATCGATCGGCTTCGGCGACGGCAAGGGGGATCGCGAGCGCCTCGGTCTGCGCGGTGGTGGCCCGCAATGGGTCATCACCGACCTCGGCGTGATGGAGCCCGATCCCGACACGTGCGAGCTCGTCGTGGTCGCCGTTCATCCGGGCGTCACCCGCGAGCAGGTCGTCGCGGCGACCGGTTGGGCTGTTCGATTCGTCGATGGCCTGCCGACGACCGACGAGCCGACACCGTTCGAGCTCGACACCCTGCGTACATTGCAAGCAGCATGAACCCGTTCACGTACGACCAGTTGCCGGCACGAATCGTCTTCGGCGCCGGGCGTCTCTCCGAGGTCGGAGACGAGGTCGAACGGCTCGGTGGGCGGCGGGTGATGTTGATCTCCGACGGCGCTGCGGCGGCACCTGCGAGCCTGGTCACCGGTCAACTCGGGTCGAGGCTCGCGTTGGCATGGGACGACGTGGCCCAGCACGTGCCCGTCGAACTTGCCGAGCGAGCCCGTGAGGCGGCGACGGAGGCTTCGATCGACTGCATCGTGTGCATCGGTGGCGGCTCGTCGACCGGCCTCGCCAAAGCCCTTGCGCTGAGCCATGCGGTGCCGATCGTCGCCGTACCCACGACGTACGCCGGCAGCGAGCAGACGTCGATCTACGGCCTCACCGGTGGCCGCCGCAAGGAGACCGGTAAGAACGCGATCGTGCAACCCAAGACCGTCGTGTACGACGCCGAGTTGACCATCGGCCTGCCCACTCGTATCACCGGCCCCTCGGCGTTCAACGCACTGGCTCACTCGGTCGAGGCGCTCTATGCGCCTGGCAACAACCCCATCACGTCGGCGTTGGCGCTCGAGGGTGTGAAGGCGATTCACGACTCGCTGCCGACGGTGATGGCCAACCCCGGCGACATCGATGCCCGCGGCACGCTCCTGTACGGCGCCTACCTCTCGGGGGTCGCGCTCGGTATGACGTCGACAGGTCTGCACCACAAGCTCTGTCACGTCCTCGGTGGACGGTTCAACCTGGTGCACGCCGACGCGCACTCGGTCATCCTGCCGCACGCCATCGCGTTCAACGCCCCGGCGTTGCCCGGGGAGATGGCGCGCCTTGCCGTCGCGCTGGGTGTGCCGGGTGGCGATCCAGCATCTGCGTTGTGGGACCTGGCGATCGCCAGCAACGTCCCCACGCGCCTTGCCGATCTGCAGGGGCTCGATGGACTGTTGCGGCGCGACGACCTGCCCGGCGCGGCGCACGCCGCGGCAGACGAGATCACCGTCAACCCGCGACCGGTCGACGAGGCCGATCTTCTCGCGTTGTTGGAGCGAGCCTACGAAGGAGTGCGACCATGACGACATCCACGATCGGCGACGCCTTCATCGTCGATGCAGTTCGCACCCCGTTGGGTCGGATCGGCGGCGCGCTTGCCGGCTTTCGTCCCGACGACCTGCTGGCCGGCGCCGTGCGCGCCGTCGTCGAGCGTTCCCCGTCGTTGGATCCCGGATCGATCGACGAGGTGTACGCCGGCGACGCCAACGGCGCAGGTGAGGACAACCGCAACGTCGGTCGCATGGCGTTGCTGTTGGCCGGACTGCCGACCACGATCCCCGCGGCGACCGTCAATCGTTTGTGCGGCAGCGGCATCGAGGCCATCTTCGGGGCGTCGCGCACAATCGCGGTCGGCGACGCCGACATCGCCATCGCCTGCGGAGTGGAGAGCATGACCCGTGCACCCTGGGTCGTGCTGAAGCCATCGAAGGCGTATCCCACCACGCACGAACAGATGTGGAACTCGGCGTTGGGCTGGCGGATGACCAATCCGAAGATGCCGGGGGAGTGGACGATCTCGCTCGGCGAAGGCGCCGAGGTGTTGGCCGACAAGTACTCGATCTCGCGCGACGAGCAGGACGCGTTCGCGATGGGCTCGCACCAGCGCGCCGCGGCGGCGTGGGCCGCCGGCAACTTCGACGGCGAGACCGTTCAGGTGGCCGACGCGCCGATGGAGCGCGACGAGTGCATCCGTTCGGATTCGTCGATGGAGTCGTTGGGCAAGTTGAGGCCGGTCTTCCGTCAAGGTGGTTCGGTGACGGCGGGCAACGCCTCGCCGATGAACGACGGCGCGGCAGCGATGCTGGTCATGTCGCAGCGCGGCATCGACGCCTCGCAGGCCACGCCGATGGCGCGAATCGTCAGCCGCGCCACGAGCGGTGTCGAACCCCACCTGTACGGCATCGGCCCGGTCGAGGCGGCGCGCACCGCGCTGCGCAGGGCGGGAATCGGGTGGGGCGACCTCAGCGCGGTCGAGCTCAACGAGGCGTTCGCCGCCCAGTCACTCGCCTGTTTGCGCGAGTGGCCCGAACTCGACTCGTCGATCGTCAACCAGCAGGGCGGCGCCATCGCCATCGGCCATCCGCTGGGTTGCAGCGGCGTGCGAATCGTCACCACCCTGGCGCATCACCTGCGCCGCACCGGCGGCCGCTACGGCCTGGCCGCGATGTGCATCGGCGTCGGCCAGGGCATCGCCATCGTCCTCGAGAACCCCAACGCCTGACCCAACCCGTGTGGAGTGTTGCGCGCCCACCTGGGTGCCTCCTCGCACTCCACTAGGGCTCGCGGGTGCGGGCCAGGTGGTGGACGGCGTCGAGGGATTCGGGGTTCTTCAACGCGCCGCGGCTGGCGACCGAGTCGGGGTCGGCGCCACGCAGGATCTTCTTCACCGGTAGCTCCAGCTTCTTGCCCGACAACGTGGTGGGGATCGATGGGAGCGCGTGGACCTCATCGGGCACGTGACGTGGTGAGAGGTTGTTGCGCAGGGCGCGTTTGATCGGGTCGATCAGGTCGACCAGATCGGCGTCGCCGCCGATGGCCACGAACAGCACGAGCACGCCGGCCCCGCCACCCTCGGCGTCCTCGAGGTGCACGATCAGGCTGTCGTCGACTCCGTCCACTGCCTCGACCACGCGGTAGATCTCGCTGGTTCCGATGCGGACGCCGCCGCGGTTCAGCGTGGCATCGGATCGGCCGGTGATGACGCAGCTGCCGTCGCTTTCGATGGTGATCCAGTCGCCGTGACGCCACACATCGGGGTACGACTCGAAGTACGCGGCCTTGTATCTCGAGCCGTCGTCGTCACCCCAGAACCCGACCGGCATCGACGGCATCGGCTCGGTGACCACGAGTTCGCCCTGCTCGCCGACGACCGAGTGACCCGAGTCGTCGAACGCCTCGACGGCCGCGCCGAGATACCGGCAGGAGATCTTGCCGGCGATGACCGGAACCATCGGGCAGCCGCCGACGAATGCAGAGCACGTGTCGGTGCCTCCGCTGATGGACGACAGGGCCACGTCGTCACCGACCGCCTCGTAGACCCAATGGAATCCGTCCGCCGGAAGCGGCGCGCCCGTCGACCCGACCGCTCGCAGGCGTGACAGGTCGAAGTTGTCCCGTGGCCGCAGCCCTGCCTTGCGGCACGCCATGTAATACGGCGCGCTGGCGCCGAACCAGGTGATTCCTGCCGTCTCGGCCAACCGCCACAGCGAGTCCAGCGACGGTGAACCGGGGTCGCCGTCGAACGTGACGATGGCGGCGCCTGCCAGCAGGCCGCTGACGAGGTAGTTCCACATCATCCACCCGGTCGTGGTGAACCAGAAGAATCGGTCGGCCGGCCCGATATCAGCGTGCAGGCCGAGCACCTTGAAATGTTCGAGCAGGATTCCACCGTGGCCGTGGACGATCGCCTTCGGCATGCCGGTGGTACCGGACGAGTACAACACGTACAGCGGATGGTCGGCGGCGACCTGTTCGAACTGCAGCGGGCCGGCCTCGGCCACGAGCTCGCTCCACGGGATGGTTCCGTCGATAGCAGCATCGCCGAGGTAGCTCAGCCCGACGGTGGTGTGCAGGCCGGGAAGGCCATCGCGGATTGCCTGCACCTCGGGGCGCCGGTCGATGTCGCGGTTGCCGTAGCGGTACCCGTCGACGGCGAGCAGCACTTTCGGGTCGATCTGACCGAACCGGTCGAGCACCGCCTGTACGCCGAACTCGGGCGCGCAACTGGTCCAGATCGCGCCGAGGCTCGCGGTCGCCAGGAAGGCGACGATGGTTTCGGGGATGTTCGGCAGATATGCAGCGACGCGATCGCCGGCGACGACGCCGAGTCGTTGCAAACCGGCTCGCGCCCTGCCGACCTGATCGCGCAGTTCATCGCGCGTCAGGACCGCCGACGGCCGCGTCTGCGAGTGGGCGATGATCGCCGGTGCGTCACCCTCGTGTCGCAGGATGTGCTCGGCATAGTTCAGCCGGGCATCGATCAGCCACTTCGTGCCGGGCATCGCCGGCGTGTCGAGGATCGCCGAGTACGGCACGCTGGACTGCATGTCGAAGAACTCCCACACCGCCGCCCAGAACGCGGCGATGTCGTCGACCGACCACTTCCACAGGGCGTCGTACGAATCGAACGGACCGATGCCGCGGCCGGCGAGCCACGAGGCGAACCTGCCGATGTTGCTGTGGGAGATCGACTCCGTCGTGGGCGTCCACAGTTGCTCGTTCGGCGCAGCCATGATCGTGGTCTAGATCACGACCGACTTGGTCGCCAAGCCCATCCACTGGGCGAGGGATGCAGCATGGCGCTCGATGTATTCGTGTAGGCCGGGTCGCTGCAGGTTCAAGCCAAGATTGATGAAGTTGAGTCGCCGCCCGGCGCCGAGGGCGAGCTCGAGCGCAGGATCGTCGAGAGGCCATTGCCGGACGGACCGATAGCCGGCGAGGTAGGCGTCGATCAGGGTCCCGTCGTCGTACTGGCGGCGCAGATCGTTGATCGTGATGGCCGCGTCCTGCACATCAAAGCCGAACTGCAGGTCCTGGAAGTCGATGGGCGTCAGCCGGCCGCGCCGCTGCATGACGTTCTGCGGCCCGCAGTCGCCGTGCAGCAGGTGGGGCCGGTGAGGCGGAGACCGCCACAGCGCATCGAGCACCAGTTGCACGCGTTCGATCGCGTCCACGAACAGCGAGCCGTACGCCGATCGATAGCCGGCGAGGAGGGAGGTGTTACCGAAGTACACCACCTGGTTGGCGATGATGCCGCGGGGAATCTCGGGTGGCGTGTACGTCGAGGATTGCTCGTGCAGGACCGCCTGAACCGCTCCCAGCCGGCCGGCGATCGCGTGGTCGAACCCGTCGCGCACGATCCGGCCGTGGACCCACGTCATCACCGAGCAGTACCTGCGGCCGGGCACCGACTCGTGCGTGCCGGCGACCACGTGATCACCCTTCCGGTCCGACAGCAACGTCGGCACGAGCAGGTCGGTTTCGGCTCGTATCGCCGTCAGCCACCGCGCCTCCACCTCCTCCACGCGATCAGCGTGGATTCGCACTTCGCCGACTCGGACCGCCAACGGTTCGCCATCGAGCTGTTCGGCGCGGAACAGCGTGTTGAACGAATGGTTTGCCAGCAGCGACACGCGCTGCGGCTCGATCCCGAACTCGTCGCGCAGCGCGTCGATCGCCAACAATCTCAGCCGGCCGACGCGCCCTGTCTTGGTCAGCTCGTCGAACGGTCGCACGCGAGCATTGTGGCGTGTGGAGTGCAAGGCGCCCACCTGCGTGCCTCGTGACACTCCACTTGGCTATCTGGGGGGGTCAGATCAGGGGAGTGTTGGGCTCGAGGCCCAACAGCAGGCGGCCGTACATCTCCTGATTGGTCTCGAGCTTCAGCAGACCGTGGTTGTTGATGGTCTGGATGTCGGCCAAGGCGCGGTTCATCGGGCTCGATGTGCGCACACCCGTGGCGCCCGATTCGCGGAACAGGATCTCGACGCCCTCCAGCAAACGGCGAACAGCGGTTGCACAGTCGTTGCGCATCTCGGCACGGCGCAACAACGGGACCTCGGTGTTGGCCTGCGCTGCGGCGTCGAGATCGTCGGCGATCGCGTAGAGCAGCAGTTCGCCCTCGCGAATTCGCGAAGCGGCGTCACCGAGGCGGATGTGGGTGAAGGGATGCGGCTCCTGCGGGTCGGCGGTGTAGGCGATGACCTTGCCCTTGATGCCGGCCGGGAAGTCTTCGAGGGCTTGCTTGGCGATACCGATCGCTCCGCCGCACAGGGCGATGGTCAGCACGGGCACCGGGGCACAACGCTGGACCCAGTCGTTGCCGTGGAGCTCCTCACCGGGGCTGTTGCCCATGATGAGGGCGGGCAGCGACAGGAACCGGTGTGCGGGCACCTCGACGCCGGGCACCACCATGGTGCACGACCCCGTACCGGCGAGGCCGCTGACGTACCAGTCGTCCTTGATGGTCACCGACGATGCCGGCACCATGAAGTCGCCCTGGTCCAATTCGTTGCCGTCGTCGTCGAACACGACCCCGCCGAGCAGCAACCAATCGGCCCGCTCGCTGCCGGAGCCAAACGGCCACACCCCTTCGAGGTGGTAGCCATCGGCGGTGCGCGTCGCCTTGCCACGCGGCCCGATGACCGCCGAGACGATGGCATCGGGGTTGTCGCGGTAGACGTCGTCCTGGCCCTGCTCGGGGAAGTGCGAGACCAACCACGAGTGAGCGTGCACGACGCCTGCGACCCACGCGGTCGAGCCGCAACCGCGGCCCAACGTGCTCATGACGTCGAGATGACTGCGGATGCCGAGCGCGAAGCCCCCGTTGCGGGTGGCCTGGACGGTCTTCAGTGAGCCCGACTCGCGCAACGCCTCGATGTTGCTCAGCGGCAGCCGCCGGTCGAGCGCCGTCTGCGCGGCGCGTTCGCGCAGTTGGGGGACGATCTCGCGGGCACGCGCCGCCGCCTCGCTCGCGGTTACAGAGGTAGTTGTCGACACGAGTTGCTCGCTTTCAAACTGGAGGAGTTCTTCTGGGGGATGATGCGGACTGCAACGATTTTCCCGGCAGGTCGCCGATTGTACGAGACATGGGAATTTCCTCTATGGCTGACGCCGACTGTTCGACCCTCAGGGTTGGGCGACGACAGGGTTCTCGAGGAAGCCGAGCTTGTCGATCTCGATGCGCACGGTCGACCCGGCGTTCAGACACCGCGGCGGGTCCATCACGAAACCGACGCCGGCCGGCGTGCCGGTGGCGATGATGGTGCCGGGCAGCAAGGTGAACGCGGTCGACAGGTGGGCGATGAGCTCCCAGCAGTTGGTGATCATCAGCTTGGTCGAGGCATCCTGGCGGAGGTCGCCGTCGACCCATGTGCGGATGGTGAGATCGTGCGGGTCACCGATCTCGTCGGCGGTCACCAGCCACGGCCCGGTCGGTCCGTGCGTGTCCCACGACTTGCCCATGGTCATCGTCGGCGTGGCCCGCTGCCAGTCGCGCACCGATACGTCGTTGACGATCATGTAGCCGGCGACGACCGACGGCGCTTCCTCGACCGACACGGTGCGGCAGCGCTTGCCGATGACGACGCCGAGCTCGCCTTCGTAGTCGACCCACTTCGGTGCGACGGTGGGCACCTCGATACCGGCGCCCGGACCGACGACGCAGGTCACCTGCTTGTTGAACACCACAGGCGCCTTGGGCTTGTCCATGCCGCTCTCGGCGACGTGGTCCGCGTAGTTGAGCCCGATGGCGAGGAAGTTGGGCGGCACGGCGATGGGCGCCTCGAGCTGCACCGCCGACAGGGCGATGCGCGGCGCCGCGGCTGCTGTGCGGGCCACATCGGCCAAGGTGCCGGCAGAGAGCACGGGCCCGAGATCGGTGGGTAGTGCCGGGTCGGCGGTGCCGACATCGATGATCTCGCCGGTGTCGGTGGCGACGATCCCCAGTCGGGTGCGGCCACCCTCGGTGAAGCGGGCGATCTTCATGAGACTCCTTGTAGTCCTTGTAGTCCTTGTTCGGGCAGTGCTCGTATGGCGGCGGCGATCTCTTCGACATCGTCGGGGTGGACGAACGCCCTCGGCACCGGAGGCCCCCAGGCGTACAGCGATTTGTCGGGCGCCCAGTCGCGAGCATCCCACGCGGCATCCTCCGGGATCTGGTCCAGGTCCGCGTAGTACTCGGCGAAGTTTCCGGCCGGGTCGCGGAAGTACCAGAACAGGTTGCTGCCGAGGAAGTGGCGGCCGAGGCCCCAGATGTCGCGCGACGGGTCGACGGCGAGCAGCGTTTGGGCCCCCTGACCGATCTCGTCGACGTCGTTGACCTGCCACGACGAATGGTGGAAGAAAGGCACGGGGGCATTGATGAGGCCAACGTTGTGGTGGTCGGTGCTGCACCGCAGGAATGCGATCATCCCTGCGCTCGTGTCGCTGATCTTGAATCCGAGAACCTCGGTGAGGAAGCGCATGCTGCCCTCGAAATCGGGTGAGGTGTAGAGCACATGGCCGAGCTTGCGCGGCCGGGCCGAACCCTCGTCGAAGATCGCCGGGGCGCGGGTACCCGATCGCGCCGGGTTGCCGGGCGAGTTCATCGCCTTCCACTGGTAAGGGTCCGGCTGCTCGATCCGCGGCCGCACCGTCACCTTGGCGCTGATGCCGACGATCGGCTCCGCCATCGAGATGCTGCCGTCGGGGTGATCGATGACATCGATGTCGTTGGTTGCGGCGGCGGAGCGGATGCGGGCGATGTCGTCGGTATCGTCGGCGGCCAAGGCGTACTCGACGAGGCGACGGTACGGCGCCTCGACGACGCGCAACTGGTCACCACCATCGGAGGAAGCGAACATGCCGTTGGCACGCTCCGAGAGGCCGAACTCGCGGTAGAACTGCTTCGTCGCATCGACGTTGGGTACGCCGAGCGTCATCTCGGCGAGGCCATGCAAACTCATCGCATCATCCCCCTGTTGTATCCCTGTTCGGCTACTTCGGAACCGACGGCCGCGGGCGATTCGTTCTACCGCTCGATCTTCGACATGTCAAGAGGATTTCGATATTGCGCGGCAATCGCGAAGGTGGTTGACTATGCGGCCATGGGGGGAACGGCGACGCGAGGCGAGCAGGTCTACGTGCTCCTCCGCGCCGACATCCTGTCGGGCCGCGTCCTGCCCGGCACCAAGCTGCGATTCGCGGATCTCACCACGCGCTACGACTGCAGCACCAGCGTCGTACGCGAAGGCCTCAGCCGCCTCACCGAACAGGGTCTCGTGCAATCCGAGCCGCAACACGGCTTTCGTGTCACGCCGGTCTCGGAGGACGATCTCGAGGACCTCACGACCGCCCGTTGCGAGCTCGAAGGCCTCGTGCTGAGGATGTCGATCGAGCACGGCGACATCGCCTGGGAGAGCGCGCTCGTGGCGGCGCACCACGCGCTCGACCGCACCGCGATGGAGAGCGACGGCGACCCGGTTGTCATGTCCGAGGAATGGACGCAGGCCCACTCGCGCTTTCACGGCGCGCTGCTGGCCGCGTGCCCCAATCATCGGCTGCGAACGATGGCGCTGTCATTGCGCGACGCGGCCGAACTGTATCGACGTTGGTCTGGGCCGATCGGCCACGACCAGCATCGCGATGTACGGGGTGAACACCGTGCATTGGTCGGCGCTGCCTTACGGGGCGATGCCGCAGAAGCGGTGCGCTTGTTGGAGGATCACCTCCGCCGCACCACAAGGGCGCTCGGCGCCCGTGAGCATGCTATGAGTACCCGTTAGCCGTTTCGACGAATGACAACACCGACCTCAAAGGGGAGCAATTCCATGGAAGAACAGACCTGGCCTGCCACGCCGATCTACAGCCGTCGTCACATCCTGGCGCTCGGTGGCGGCGCGGCCGCCGCGGCGATCCTCGCCGCATGCGGTAGCGACAGCAAGTCCACCGGCGCCACGTCGGCGCCGGTTTCCAACACCGCTGCCTCCGGCGGCGACACCACTGCAGCACCGGTCGGCACCTCGGCGACGCCGACGGAGACCGTGGCTGTCAACACCTCAGCACCGGCCGGCACCGGCACCGGCACGATCACCAACGCGGCCAAGTTCGGCGGCGGCGGTGGCGATGGCACCGTCAAGATCGGTTTCACCGCACCGCTCACTGGCTCGCTGTCGGGGTTCGGTGAGGCCAACCCGTTCATCCTCGAAGCCATCAACAAACTCGCGGCCGACGGCCTGATGCTCGGTGACAAGTCGTACAAGGTCCAGATCATCCAGAAGGACGTCGAGTCCAACTCCGACACCGCGGCGTCGCGCGCCGGCGAGCTGATCACCGACGATGCAGTCGACATCATGCTGGCCATCGCCACGCCGGAGATGATCAATCCGGTCGCCGATCAGTGCGAGGCCAACGGCGTGCCCTGCCTGTCGACGCTTGCACCATGGCAGCCGTACTTCTTCGGCCGTGGCGGCGACCCCGCCGTCGGTTTCGAATGGACCTACCACTTCTTCTGGGGTGCCGAGCAGCTCGTCGCCGTGTTCGGCGACATGTGGGCATCGATCGACACCAACAAGACTGTCGGGCTGCTGTGCGCCAACGATCCCGATGGCAACGCCTTGGCCGATCCCAAGACCGGCTTCCCCGCAGGCATCGCCGCAGGGGGTTACAAGCTGGTCGACCCGGGCCGTTTCCAGGTTCTCAGCGACGACTTCTCCGCGGCGATCGGTGCCATGAAGGTCGGTGGCGCCGAGATCGTCTGCGGCATTCCGATCCCGCCCGACTTCGCCACGTTCTGGACTCAGGCCAAGCAGCAGGGCTTCAACCCGAAGCTGGTCACCATGGCCAAGGCCGTGCTGTTCGCCTCCGCCGTCGAGGCGCTGGGTGACAATGGCGACGGGCTCGCCAGCGAGGTGTGGTGGACGCCGAACCACCCATTCAGCAGCTCCTTGACGGGGGAGAGCTCGAAGGACATCTCCGACAAGTACGAGTCGTCCACGGGCAAGCAGTGGACCCAGTTCGTCGGCTTCGTGCATGCACTGTTCGAGGTGTGCT